>DATCYI010000343.1:0-7895 GCA_036570385.1 Acidimicrobiales bacterium
TACGAGATCGAGTCGGTGTCCAACGGGCACACGGCCTCGCTCCTCAACCTGCCCCTCGGCCAGCCCGGCGCCGCGCAGGTTCCGATGCCCGTCGACATCGACGGCGACCTGCTCCCCGACGTCACCGTCGCGGTCAACCTCATCGACGCCGAGGGCATCCTCCAGAACCCGCCCGACATCAGCGAGGTGATCGCCCCCAACATCGAGATCAACCGGCTCGTCACCGCGCCCCTGCTCGGCCAGCAGGCGAAGCCGCTGAAGATCAACATCAAGCTCACGATCGACGACCTCGAGGGCGGACCGGGCACTGTCGTGCGCTTCGGCTACGACACCGGCCTCGGCGGCTCGATCCCGACGAGCTTCAAGGCGGTGCTCGGGGGTCTGGAGAGCTTCTTCAACCCGCTCACGGCCGTCGTCGACACCACCGGTGGCTACGTGGGGATCAACCCGAACCTCCCCGACCTCGGCCTCGGACCCGTTTCGAGCTCCTACGAGGGACCGCTCACCCTCATCGGCGGCGTCGAGACCGCAGGGCTCGATGCCGACCTCGCGCTCGAGTACAGCCCGTTCCCCGACGCGGTCCAGGTCGGGTACGGCTCCGACGACGCAGGCGGCCAGCACATCAGCTACGCGCACGGCACGTTCGAGGACGTCGACCTCGTCACCGATGTCGACCTCACCTCCGGAGCCACCACCACCGAGGTGCGGGCGCGCGTCGACCGCCTGCCACGGCGCCTGGCCCTCGACCTGCTGACCACCGACGACGGCTCGGGCTCGGTCGTCTACCAGGCCGACTCCGACGGTCGAGCGCCAGACGTGGGCGTCGACCTCGCGGTCGACACGCCCGGCCGCGCGCCCCTGCGCGCCGACGTCGACATCGAGGCCCTGCCCCGCCAGATGAGCGCGGCGTGGGCGGCGCCCCAGGACGGCCCGATCTCAGCGACCTTCGACGCATCCGGCCAGGGCATCGGCGCTGTCGAGGCGCGCATCGCGACCTTCGACGGCGACCCGACGACGCTCACGGAGTTCGTGCCGTCGCGACGCCAGTACCTCAACGCGCAGGGTGCGATCGGCGACGACCCCTTCGCCGAGCTGCTGATCAGCGCCCGGATGGAGCGCATCCGCCACGCCGAGCTCGTCCAGTCGGACGACGGCGGCATCGCCGCCACGGTCGACGTGGGCGACGGCGCCCAACCCCTCGAGGCGAACATCGACCTCGACCTGCGCAGCAACGACCTCCCCAAGATCGACGCCACCGCCACCGTCGCGCCCCTGCCCAAGCACCTCGACCTCGTGCTCGACCCTGCCGGCGACGACCAGAGCGCCGAGCCGCTGCGGGTCGTCTACGACACCCGCGACCGCGACGGCGACGGTGAGCCGATCGAGGGCACCGGTCAGCCGGTCGACATCGATCTCGCCGCCGACCTCGTGCTGCCGGAGGCCGCGGCCGACGCCGGCTGCGGTGACGTCGACACCGTGTGCGCCACGATCGAGGCCCGCAACGTGCCTCCCTTCCTGGAGGCCCGCGTGGCCGAGGTGGGCCGCGAGACCTTCGTCGAGCTCGACAGCCTCACCCGCACCGACGGCGCCCAGACCGACCTGCGTGCCGACGTCCTGCTCGGAGCGCCCGACGGCGACAACCCGTTCCTGGCTGCGCCGATCGAGGCTTCGGCAGAGCTGCTGGGACTGCCGCCGGCGGTGCGCATGCGCATGGTGCAGAACGCCGACGACAACCTCGAGAGCATCGAGGTCCATGCCTGCGACCGCGACTACGACGCGGCCGACGGAGCCGGTGAGTGCTCGCCCGAGACCGCCGGCGACGAGATCGGAGCTGTGACCTTCGCTGGTCGCAACTTCACGGAGGCCGAGCGGCCGGCAGGGCTCGACCCGGCGTCACCGCTCACCCCGCTCTACGCCACGGCGACCGCCCGCGGCCTCGACGACACGACCGACCTCGTCCACTTCGAGGCCACCGGTCGCTTCACCGACATCGCGCGCATCCAGTACACGAACGTCGACGACGTCATAGGCGTGAGCACCGACGTCGGCGGGGGCAAGGACTTCTCCGCCCTGGTCGACGTCCGCAACGTCGACCTGCCCGGAGATGAGGGCGATGACGACGCCGGCCGCACCGACATCGTCGGCCAGGTGCTCCTCACGCCGCTGCCGCGCACGATCGACCTCTGCGTCGGCAACGCCGGGCGCGAGCTCGACGCCGAGCCCCAGAGCGCGATCACCGCGCCCTGCGAGCAGGCCGATCCCTTCGGTGACGAGAGCAGCGCCCTGTCGCCCCTGGCGCTCGCGCTCCGAGGCTCGAGCGGCTTCGACCTGGCCGCCGACGTGAGGCTGGACAGCGAGCGCGATCCCGACGACGCGGCCGACGACTCGTCGACCGCCGCCCAGGCCACGATCACCAACATCCCGGCCGAGCTCACGGCCCTCGTCCAGAGCCCCGCCGAGGGAGCGGAGGGCCCCCTGCGGATCCTCGCATCCGCCCCGGGCGCCTCCGACCTCGATGCCGACATCGCGGCGCAGTTCACCAGGGGCGGCGCCGACTGCGACGACCCCACCGCGAGCGGCGGCGACGTCAGCTGCATCACCGCCGAGATCGACGATCTGCCGAGCCACCTGAGCGCCTTCGCCGACACGTCGGTGCCGGGGTCGGCCAACGTCCAGGTCTACGCCTGCGACTTCGACTTCGCCGACACCGAGGACTGCCGCCCCGGCACCGAGGGTGAGGTCGGTGCGATCACGGCGACGGCACGGATCAAGACGGGAAGCCCCGACGAGCTCCCGGTCCGCACGCCGACCCTCGACCAGCACCTCGTGATGCTCGCCGACCAGGAGGTGGACGAGGACGACGACACGCCCGACCGCGACCTGCAGGCTCAGGTGGCGGTCCGCGAGGTCCGGGCGCTGTCCATCATCCAGACCCCTCAGGGCTTCGACGGCCACACCGACCTCGGCGACGACGTCACGCCGCTCGAGGCCCTGGCCTACCTCGACATCCGCAACGACGACGACACCGAGGGCGTCCTCGTCGATGCCTCGGCCACCATCAGCCCGCTGCCGCAGGTCATGGACTTCAGCCAGCGCGGGCCGGGTGCCGACCCCTCCACCGATCCGCTGGTGTTCACCTATGACAGCTCGGCTGCGGTCGACGTGGTCGCCGACGCCAGGGTGTTCATGGCTCGCGCCGGCGACCGCTGCGGCGACCTGCTCACCGCCTGCGCGCACGTCGAGATCGACGACATCCCGGAGCACGTGCGCGCGGAGGTCGCCAAGGTCAACGGCGAGGTGTCCGGCGACCGCCGGTCGTCCGACCTCCGGCTCGACCTCGAGCTGATGCCCGACGACCCGACGGATCCCAAGGTCGACGTCCGCGCCGATGGCGTCCTCGGCCCCGACCTCGAGACGCCCCTCAGCCCGCCTCTGCACTTCGATGCGGAGCTCGTAGGTGCGCCGCGCCACACGAGCGTTCGGGTCGAGGGCGAGGAGGCCCTCATCTCCGGTCCCGACGGCCTCGAGGTCGACTCCTCGACCGTCGAGCGGCTCCGGGTGCACGCCTGCCAGCTCGACGGCGAGACGTGCGTCGAGGACACAGAAGGCGAGATCGACGAGCTGACGGTGGTCGTGCGTACCTTCGACCTGCGCCCGACCGACTTCCCGCCGCCCCCGGCGTTCGACGAGCCTCTCTACGCGTCGATCAGCCAGCGCCCCGGTGGTCTGATGGAGGCGGCGGCCCGCATCACCGACATCTCCGAGGTGCAGTACCTGAACCGCGACGGCCTGACCGGCGTGAGGTCGGTCGCCGGCGGCAACCAGGACCTCGCCGTCCACCTCGACATAGAGGGGTTGCCGGCCGCGCCGGAAGGCGAGAGCTTGCACCTCGGCGACCTCCAGATCGACGAGCCCACGCTCGACCTCTCGGCGGACGTCCAGGTCACGCCGCTGCCGGGCGAGCTCGACGTCTGCCTCCGCCAGGGCGGCACCTCGCCGCTGCCGGAGTCGACAGGGCTGGGCTTCACCGCTCCTTGCGAGGCGGCGCAGCCGTTCGGGGAGGACGTGGCGATCGAGCACTCCCCGATGTCGGTCGCCTACCGCGCCAACACCGACTTCGCCACGAAGCTCGCGGTCGCCGCCACCATCAGCGGCACCGATCACGAGACGGCTGAGCCGGCGGACGACCACCGGTTCGAGGCCACGCTCGACGCCACAGGGCTCCCCGACGCGCTCGACGTGCACGTGCTGGCTCCGATCGAGCGCGAGGTGGCGACGCCCACCGGCGTCGAGCTCGAGTCGATCGGCCCGCTGCGGGCCCTGGTCGACGCGCCAGGCGTCACCGGCGCCGGGCCGACGCTCGAGCTGAGGGGCGCGTACCTGATCGGCGAGGACGTCGTGTGCGAGGACGCCCGCACGTCCGTGTCGGCCACCTGCGTGTCGGGCCGCCTCGTGAACCTCCCGACCCGCACCGAGATCTTCTACGACCCCGACCTCGACCCGGCGGCGGGCGACAACGTGATCGTGAGCACCAGCGGGACCGGGTCGACGAGCTTCGAGGACCTCCACCTCTCGACCGTCGCACCCGGCCGCGACGACGACGGCGCGCTCACCGGCAAGGCCGACGTGCTGCTGGTCGACGCCGACCTCCGCGGCATCCCGATGCCGCTCGAGGTGCGCGGTCACCTCGACCTCCCAGAGGAGCCCGACGACCCGCCGGCGGTGGAGCTCCTGATCCAGGACGGAAAGGCCATCGGCGAGGTCGAGGCCGTCGTCCAGAACTTCATAGCGCCCGATCCGCTGGCTGGGCTCGTGGTGCCCGACCGCCCGGTCGCTGCGTCTCCCGGTCCGCCCGACCAGGAGATCGCGTTCCTCCAGCGGGGCGACGCCTTCCGGCTCGACGCGACCATCCGTGACGTGCGCGGCGCAGGCTTCCGCACGACGCGCGCCACGACCGGAGAGTCGATGGGCACCCAGGTGGCCAGCCTCGACTTCGGCGACGACGAGGACGTCCGCGCCTTCATCGACCTCCAGTCCGACGCCACAAGCCGAGTCCTGGCCGACGTGCTGATCGAGGACATGGCCGCGGGCATCGACGTCTGCTTCCGTGGCGCCTACACCGAGGCGCAGCGGGCTCTCACCCCAGCCGACCCCGACCTGTACTGCGACTCGGCCGCGGTCGCCGACGGCGAGGGCGGCTTCGAGCTCGCCAGCACGCCGGCAGGCCTCGGCCAGATGGACGTCGACGCCTTCATCCGGATGCTCTCCGGTGGCGGCACCACGATCTTGGCCGCCCGCACCGACATCGAGAACATCCCGGAGGTCGTGCGCGGTCGCTTCCCGTCCGAGGGAGGGGACACCGAGATCGCGACCTTCCGGCGCTCCGGCGACGACCTGGTGCCCGATGGCATCGATCAGATCGTGTTCCAAGCCGCGAGCTTCGACCTCCTCGACGCGGACACCGGATACACCGGGTCCCTGCCGTACCAGCCGCGGCCACAGCCCGGCGGGGTGATGCCGGCCAAGCCCGCTCCGGCCAGCGGCAACCAGCACCTACACGCCGCACTGCAGGGCTCGGACTTCCACGTCCGCGGCCAGGTCGGCAAGCTCGTGGGAGCGTCGTCCCAGCTGCAGCGGGTGCTGCTGAGCCCGGAGCCCTGCGCGGCTCCGACCAGTCCTGCTCCGCCGGACTACCCGCACTTCCCCGACGACGAGGGCGCCACCGACTACACGTGCATCCGCGCCGACTTCGACAGTGACGCCGAGGACCCCCTCGACCTCGACGTGGTGGTCGCCGACGGTGGCGACCTCGTGCGGCTCCGCGATGCCGGCATCACCGACGTGCCCTCGTACCTCCAGGCCACGCTGGCCACCACCGAGCCCTGGCTCACGCCTGAGCTCGAGCGCGGCTGGCGGCGCCCGTGCGGCACCGCCGCCGACGAGCCGGACGGCGCCATCGACTGCATGGCGCCGCTCCTGCGGGTGGATCAGCCGACAGCGGACTCGGAGCTCTTCGGCGTGCTGGAGACCGGTCGCGAGGCCGACCTCACCGAGCTCGGGTCGATCAACCCCGCGCTGCAGCTGGCCGACCTGAACGCGCTGCCCGCCACGGGCTGGGGCGACTGGGGCGCCGACCCGGAGGGCATCCGGGCGAAGATCGTGAGCTGGGGCTCGAACACCCCCGAGAACCCTGACGACGACCGCACCGCCGTGCGTGCCGCGCTGCGCCTCGACATCCCGCGGTCGCTGACCCTCGACCAGATCCAGACCTACGACAGCGACCAGCTGGTCAACGGCACGATCCCCGCGTCGAACCCGCCGGAGTCGGGCGCGCTCGGCGGGAAGAAGGCCAAGGACGTCCGCCTTCGCTACGCGGTGCGCGACGCCCAGGGCAACCCGGTCAACTCGATCGGCGAGCTGACCGGGCTCGTGCACGACCACGACAAGAACGAGCAGATCCTCATCAGTGCGCCGTGCCAGACGTCGATCACCGCCGGCGACAAGACCGACCGACCGAGCACGTGCGACGGCTTCGGGCGCGGTCTCTCGATCCCCGGCGAGCTGGGCCTGCAGCTCTACACCCGCCAGCAGGTCGACCAGATCGTCGTCGACGACTCCGACACGCTTCGCGACTCGCTCTACCTCCACGTCGACGGCCGCACCAGCGCCCCGATCGACGCCGGGGTGCGCATGGTCCCGGGCACCGGACCGGGAACGGCCGACGGGATCGGGCTCCTCGAGCTCTCGGTGCGGGGCACGCCCACCGGCATCCCTGACGGCGGCGCCAACCCCCTCGAGCCCTCCTTCCGCCTGCGGGCCGAGGTGCTGACGGACAAGGGCATAGAGCCGCCCGGCCCGGTGACCTTCTTCCCAGTGGTGCGCGAGGCCGTCGCCCAGGTGAACTCGGTGTTCGCCGACTTCGACTTCTCGCCCAACGACGCGGCACCCGCCCGGCGCGTCGACGCCATGATCCACCTGAACGGCGAGACCAAGGTCGGCGCCGACATCAGGGGCTACTCGACCGTGACGGGGAGCAGCCCGGCCACGTTCTCGACCGATGCCGGAGTCGACATCGACCCGTTGGCCATGCGGATCGAGAGCGAGCTGAGCTTCAACTTCTCCGTGCGCGACATCCTCCACGAGGAGCTCAACGACCTCGGGTTCTTCGGCGACGTCGTGGCCGAGATCGTGGGGGGCCTCGCCGACGCGGTGCTCACGGGGCTGGAGGAGCTGGTCAACCACTTCCCGCTCGTCATCGACGTGGAGGCCGGCCTTCTGGCCCAGTTCCAGATCGACGAGCTGAGCGCGTTCACGATGCGGCTCAACCTCCTGCACGCCAGAGCCATCACCGAGGGCCCAGGATCGGCCACGATCGGCCACGTCAACATGGACACCCGAGAGTTCCGAGCGGGCGTCGTGTTCAAGGGCAACATCCCGATCCCGTTCCCGCTCGACCTGCTCACCGGGGGCGACATCCCGATCGAGATCCCGCTCCTCACCATCGACTACCTGCCGGGGCTGATCCCGGGCCTGCCCGTCCTCGAGGAGGCGCTGGGGCTCAACACGCTCATCGACTTCCGCAACTGCAGCAGCCTCGACATCGTCAACCCGTTCCCGCTCACCAACGTGAACACCTTCGAGATCGACGGTGGCAGCAACGAGAGCTTCCTGCTCTACCCGCTGTCGGACCCGCGGTTCCAGGTGTTCGGGGTGTTCTCGCCCCTGCTGGGCGGGCCGGCCGGTGACCTGTTCCTCGACCTGATCGCCGGGCCCATCTTCTGCGCCGGCTTCGATCCGGACGACGCCGACCTCATCGGGCTCGGCAGCGGCCACCCGGGCAACGTCGCGGCCGCGCCAGACGCCTTCCCCGACCACCCCGTGCCCGGCCAGGGCGG
>DATCYI010000344.1:0-4048 GCA_036570385.1 Acidimicrobiales bacterium
CGCCGCTCGCCAGGCCGGGGCCAAGCCGCCGGCGATGGTGACGACGACTCCCACGCCGGCGGCGACCGCTAGGTGCGATCCGTTGACGGTGATGCCGTCGACCGGCAGCCCCATTCCGGCGCTGCCGCGCAGAGCCAGCAGCGCCTGGGCCAAGCCGATCCCGCCTGCCACGCCCAGCGCCGCGCCGAGCACTCCGACGACGGCGGCTTCGGCGACTCCGGCGATCAGCACCTGGGCCCGCGAGGCGCCGAGGGTCCGCAGCAGCGCGGACTCACGGGTGCGCTGGGCCGCGAGGATCGTGAAGGTGTTGAAGATGCTGAACGCGGCCACCAGCAGGGCGATGCCCGCGAAGGCGAGCAGGCCCGTCACGAAGACGCCAAGGAAGTCGCTCTCGATCGCCTCCTGCTGCTCCTCGGTCAGGTCGTCCCCGGTGATCGCCTCCAGGTCGGCTGGCAGCGCGGGTTCGAGCCGCTGGATTAGCTGCGCCTGGTCGATGCCCTCGGCTGCTCCTACGACGACTCCGGTGACCTGACCAGGGCCGCCCAGGAGCACGCGCTGGGCCTCGGGGAGCGCGAAGGCCGCGAGGGTGGTGCCTCCGAGGCTGTCCTCGTCTCCGAAGGTCGCGATGCCCACGACCGTCGCCTCGACGCGGTCTGGCGTCAGGATCGTGACGACGTCGCCGACCGCGAGATCGCCGTCGGTGGCGCTCTTCTTGTCCACGACGACCTCACCCGGGGCGGCAGGAGCGCGGCCCTCAGCGAGCTCGTAGCCGGTGAGGGCGGGATCCTCGATCCACGCCGCGCCGAGGGTCGGCGGTCCGTTGCCGCCGAGCAGCTCGCCGTCGGCCGTCATGATCTGGGCCACGCCCTCGACGACGGGTTCGACCTTGGTCACGCCCTCGACCGACAGGATGGTCTGGGCGACGGCTTCGTCGAAGGGCCGTGACAGGGGCTGCTCGCCGGCGTCGAGCTGGTCGGCGCTGCGGACGAGGGCGTCGGTGCCGGCGTTGGCGTCGCCGAAGGCGGTCTCGAAGCCGGCGCGGGCGCTGGTACCGATCACGAGCGTCCCCATCAGGAACGCGACGCCGAGGATCACGGAGATGGCGGTGGCCAGGAGGCGACGCTTGCGGCTCCAGGCTCCGGTGAGGATCGTGTGGAGCACTTCAGCCACCCATGCCCTTCATCCGGTCGAGCACCCGCTCGGCGGTGGGAGCAGAGAGGCGGTCCACGAGCCGGCCGTCGGCGAGGAAGAGGGCGGTGTCGGCCCAGGCTGCAGCGGCGGCATCGTGGGTCACCATCACGATGGTCTGGCCGAAGCGGTCGGCGGCCTCTCGCAGGAGGCGCAGCACCTCGGTGCCGGCTCGCGAGTCGAGGTTGCCCGTCGGCTCGTCGGCGAAGAGCACCTCGGGCCGGCTGACCAGAGCACGGGCGACGGCCACCCGCTGCTGCTGACCACCGGAGAGCTCGCTCGGGCGGTGGTCCAGGCGGCTGCGCAGCCCGACGGTGGAGACGACCTGATCGAGCCAGGCGGCCTCGGGCGACCGCCCGGCCAGGCGCATCGGCAGCGTGATGTTCTCCAGCGCCGTGAGCGTGGGGATCAGGTTGAACGACTGGAACACGAAGCCGATGCGCTCACGTCGCAGCCGGGTCAGCGCGGCGTCGGACAGCGCTCCGAGGTCGGTGGTGCCGATCAGCGCCTGTCCCGAGGTCAGCGAGTCGAGGCCGGCGAGGCAGTGCATGAGCGTCGACTTGCCGGATCCCGAGGGTCCCATGATCGCGGTGACCTGGCCGCTGGGGATCTCGACGCTCACGCCGTCGAGGGCGTGCACAGCGGTGTCTCCGCCCCCGTAGATCTTGCGAGCGTCGACTGCGCTGGCGGCGGGGGCCGCCGGGGCGCCGTCGGTCGCGATCGGCGGAGGTCCCCCGTGGTCGGCCGCTCGGTCGTCGAGGGTGGTGTCGAGGGTCATGGGTGTTCCTTTCGCGGCGCTCGGGGCGCGGTCGTCGAGGGCGGTGGCGGTCGGTGGCCGCCGGTGGTGGGGCGCGCGGCGCGAAGGCGCCGGCGGCTGGCCCCGGTTGTCGGCTGGGTCAGTCGGCTAGGTAGCCGACGGTCAGCGAGCCGTTGTTCGAGCGGGCGGTGATGCTCCGCTCGCTGGTCGGGTCGGTGGCGACCATGGAGTCGGTCGATCCGTTGTCCGTGTCGAGGTCGACCCGGTAGGCGTCGTCGGTGCGAGGCACAGCTATGTCGACAGAGCCGTTGTCGGTGCTGGTTCGCACCTCGCGGGGCGGCTCGAGGAGCGCTATGCGGGTGCGTCCGTTGTTGGTCTCGGTCACCACCACCGACGACCGCAGGCCGCTGGCCTCGATGTTGCCGTTGTCGGTGGTGGCGTAGACGTCGCCGGAGAGGTCGACGAGCTCGACCCGGGAGTTGCTGCCCCGGGCCTCGACGGGCGCATCGCTGCCCCGCACCACCAGCCGTCCGTTGCCGGAGGAGATGTCGATCGGCAGGTCCCGGGGCACGGTGATCCGGTAGTCGACCTCGCACCACGAGCTGAGCAGCGGGCAGCTCGACGACACCTCGAGCACCCCGTCGACCACCTCGGTGCGCTGGTCCGTCTCGCGGAGGCCGTGGCTGATCCGAGCCACCACGGTGACGACGTCGACGTCGTCGGCAAAGACCTCGATGGAGCCGTTCGCGCCGTCGACCTTGAGGCCCGAGAGCTCGGCTGCGGGGATCGTCGAGGTCCGCTCCACCTCCTCGTGCGCCACCATGTTGATCACGGAGAAGGTCACCAGCGGCAGCGCGGTGACGGTGAGCAGGGTGCCGACCACGACCCAGGCGCGGTTGATCGTGCGGGTGATCATGTCGTCTCCTCGGTGCCGAGCCAGCGCAGCACAGCCAGCACGCGGCGATGGTTGCGCTCGGCGGGCGGCAGGTCGAGCTTGGTGAAGATGTTGGTGACGTGCTTCTCGACAGTGCCGTCGTTCACCACGAGCGCGCTGGCGATGGCCGAGTTGGTCAGCCCCTGGGCCATCAGGTCCAGCACCTCGCGCTCGCGAGGTGAGAGCGTGGCGAGCGGGTCGTGACGGCGGCTGCGGGCGAGGAGCTGCGCCACCACCTCCGGGTCGAGCGCGGTTCCGCCGCTGCCCACGCGGTGCACGGCCGCCAGGAACTCGTCCACGTCGGCGATGCGGTCCTTGAGCAGGTAGCCGATCCCGGCGGTGTCGTGGGCGAGGAGGTCGGTCGCGTAGCGCTCCTCCACGTACTGCGACAGCACGAGGATGCCGATCTGGGGCCAGCGCGAGCGGATCTCCATGGCGGCACGGAGACCGTCGTCGGTCATCGTCGGCGGCATCCGGACGTCGACCACCGCGAGGTCGGGCTGGTGGCGCTCGACGCTCGTCAGCAGCTCGGTGGCATCGCCGACCGAGGCGATGACGTCGAGCCCGGCGTCGATCAGCAGCCGGGTCAGGCCGGCCCGGAGCAGGACGGAGTCCTCGGCGATCAGGATCCGCACGGGAGCTCCACGAGCAGAGTGGTGGGCCCACCGGGCGGGCTGAGCAGGTCCAACGTGCCGCCCAGTGCCGTTGCCCGACCGGCCAGGCCGACCAGGCCGCTGCCCCGGCGGGGGTCGGCTCCGCCGATGCCGTCGTCGCGGATCTCGACGATGAGGCGGTCGCCGCTCACCGCGATGGCGACGTGGGCCCGGGTGGCCGACGAGTGGCGGGCCACGTTGGCCAGCGCCTCGGACACAACGAAGTAGGCGGCGCTCTCCACCGGATCGGGCAGGCGCCGGTCGAGGGCGACCCGCAGGTCGACGGGGATGGGCGAGCGAGCGACGACCGCCGACAGCGCGGCGTCGAGGCCGCGGTCCTCGAGGATCACGGGGTGGATGCCGCGCACGAGGTCGCGGATCTCCTTGAGCGCGGCCTTGGCCTCCTCGTGGGCCTCGGCCACGAGGGCCTTGCCGGCGTCGGGGTCGGTGTCGAGGCGCTGGCGGGCGGCACCGAGGTCCATGGCCAGCGCGACCAGCCGCTGCTGGGCGCCGTCG
>DATCYI010000345.1:0-3859 GCA_036570385.1 Acidimicrobiales bacterium
ACGTGATGCTGTGCTTCGTCCCCGATAGCGCCGGCGAGCCCCACGTCGCCCACGGCATGGTGCGCCCCTTCGAGGTAACCGCCTCCACCGACCCGGCGCCGCCTCCCGTGCCCGACGGCCAGGTGGAGCTGCACGACTTCAGGTTCGAGGTCCCGGCGGCCCTCGACGGCGACGACGTCCTCGAGGTGGCCAACGCCGCTACGACCGAAGCGCACGAGATGGTCGTCGCCCGACTCGACGACGGCGCCGGCATCGAAGACGTGGTCGCCGCCCTCGACGCCGGTCGCCCGATCCCCGCCAGCGGCGTCGGCGGCATGCAGGCCCTCCTACCCGGCGATGCCCAGCACCTCGCCCTCGACCTGGCGCCGGGGCGCTACGCCCTGTTCTGCGCGGTGACCTCCCGCGAAGGTGTTCCGCACTACCGGGCGGGCATGGCCAGCGAGGTGGTGATCCGGTGAGCCGCCCCGACTACCTGTTCGACACGGCGGACATGGCCGAGCGCCGCCGGCTCGATGCCCACGCCGAGCTCTGGGACCCGTTCACGTTCCGCATCCTCGAAGCCACCGGCGTCACCGCGGGCTGGCGGTGCCTCGAGGTCGGCGCCGGGACGGGCACCGTGGCCACCTGGCTCCACGAGCGGGTCGGGCAGCACGGCATGGTCGTCGCCACCGACATCGAGACCCGCTGGTTGGAGCCGATGGCGGCTACGAACCTCGTCGTGCGCCACCACAACGTGGACGCCGACCCATTGGACGCCAACGGCTACGACCTGATCCACGCCAGGCTCGTGCTCGAGCACCTGCCCCAGCGCGAGGCCGTGGTAGCGAAGCTCGCCGCCGCGCTCCGGCCCGGCGGGTGGCTCGTGGTCCAGGACTACGACATCCGCACGATGGCCGTCGCCGAACCACCCCACGACGGCTGGCAGGCGTGTGCCCACGCGATGCCAGCGATGATGCAGAGCGCAGGGACCGACCCACTCTGCGGCAGCCAGCTCGTCGGGCTCCTGCGCCGGGCCGGCCTCGTCGACATCACGGCCGAAGGCCACCTGCGGAGCCTCCCGATCCCCGATCTCGCAGAGGTGTTCCGCGCCCCGCTCGAAGCGCTCCGCCCGGCCCTCACGTCGTCAGGTGCCGTCACCACCGACCAGGTCGAGTCGGCGCTCGCCGCCTTCGAGGACGACACCCGGTCGACCACGACCTACACCCCGATCCTGGTAGCTGCGTCAGGCCGCCGCGCCACATGAAGCGCGCCGATGAGGAGATCGCGATGTCCACCACCACGTTCTTCGAGCAGACCATCGCCGTGCTCGCATCCTCGAGCGGCACGAACGGCGCACTAGGTGCGATGGAGGTGCGTGGCCCACGGGGCTCGGTGCCGCCGCTTCACGTGCACCACCGCGAGGACGAGGCCTTCTACGTGGTCGAGGGCGACTACAGCGTGGTGGTCGGCGACGAGGTCATCGGGGCCGCCCCGGGCACCTGGGTCTGGGGACCGCGAGACGTGCCGCACGGCTACCAGGTCCTCTCCGAGCGCGGTCGACATCTCAGCCTCGTCATGCCGGGCGGGTTCGAGGCGTTCTTCGAGGAGGTCGCGGCGATCGCGACGCCTGACGCCGACCCCCGCCGCGAGCTCATCCGACTCGAGGCGGTGGCAGCTCGCTACGGCGTCGAGCTCCTCGGACCAGCCCCGAGCTGACCTCTGGCGAACCGGCGGGGGCGCGATCGCTGGCATACGGTTCGGCCATGAACGAGGGGCATCAGCTGTGCGACAGCGAGGAGTGGCGCGCCGTCGTGCGCGACCACATGATCCCGTGGGCTCTCGGCGAGGTCGACCTCGGCGACGACGTGCTCGAGATCGGTCCCGGCTACGGCGCTACCACCGACGTATTCGCCCAGCAGGTGCCGCGCCTCACATCCGTCGAGATCGATCCTGAGCTCGCCGCGCGGCTGGCGGACCGGTTCAAGGGCACGAACGTCGAGGTGGTGCTCGGCGACGCCACCGATCTCGCCATGGACGACGAGCGCTTCACCGGAGCGGTGTGCTTCTCGATGTTGCACCACGTCCCGTCGCCCGAGCTGCAGGACGAGCTCTTCCGCGAGGCCGCGAGGGTCCTGCGCCAGGGAGCGCCGTTCGTGGCCGTCGACGCGGCATGGTCAGAGGGCACCGCGGCGTTCCACGAGGGTGACACCTACCAACCCATCGATCCCGACACCCTGCCCGGGCGCCTCGCCGCAGCCGGGTTCAGCGATGTAGCGGTCCAGCTCAACGAGTTCGGCTGGGCCGCGTTGGCGCGCAGAACCTGATCCCATCCGCGACGCCCAGATCGGCTGTTAGCGGTTTGTTGGCGGGGTTGAGGATGCTCCATCGCATTGGTCGATGGAGGGAAGCCGATGCGGGCGTCGAGCGGGTCGTGGGTGTTCACGTGGCGGGTGCGCGCGTGGCGGGATGGGGCCGTGCTTGCGGTGGCGTTGCTGGTCAGCTTCGCCCTGGTCGCCGAGTCGGCGGTGGCGGTCCCGCCTGATCCGCCTGCGGTCCAGGAGGTGGAGACGCTGTGCGCGGCGATGCCGTCGGACTTCGAGCCTTTCGTCGATCTGGTGGGCAATGAGCAGGACATCGAGTGCTTGTCGTTCGCGGCGATCACCCGGGGCGGGCCGCGTGGGGCGCCGGCGAACGAGTACGGGCCGAGGTTGGTCATCGAGCGTGACGAGATGGCGAGCTTCATCGTTCGACTGCTCGACCTGAAGGCCGGCTTGGCGCGGGAGGGCACGAGCCTGTTCGCACCGCCGCAGTTCGACGGCACGAACTCCTTCGTCGATGTCGCGCCGGCGAGTCCGCACATGGAGGCCATCAACCGTCTGGCTCGCGTGGGGATCGTGACGGGCGGTCCGGGTGGTCTTGCGGCTGATCGGTTCGGGCCGAACGATGCGGTGACGCGCGCGCAGCTGGCTTCGCTGCTGGTCCGGGCCGAGAACTTCTTGCTGGCGGGCGACGCGGCGGTGCAGGCGTACCCGGACGCGCCGGACTACTTCGTGGATGACGACGGCCGCCGATCGGCACCGCACGAGGACAACATCAACCGGATCACCCAGGCCGGGATCGTGGCCGGCGCGCCGAGCGCCCTGGGCGACCCGGTCACCGACCCCTTCACCGGCGAGGTGATCGACTGCGGTGAGGCCGACGTCGACTGCTACGGCCCCGGCCTCGGGACCACCAGGTCGCAGATGGCGTCGTTCCTCGTCCGCCTGCTGGGCGACAACGTCGAGCAGGGCCACATCGACCCGCTGCCCGAGCCGGTGAGCCCGCCGCTCACGACATCGACAACCGTCGGCAGCGGCGGTGGTGGTGGTTCGGCGACGACGTCGACCACCACGAGCTCCACCACCACGACCGTTCCGCCGACGACCACCACCACGTTGCCGATCGTGAAGGGCGTCGTGCCCGACGTCGTCGGTCACACCAACCAGCTGGCGATCGCCAAGATCGATGACTCCGGCTTCGCTCCGGCGCTCTCGGACACCAAGTCGTCCGACACCGTGCCGGCCGGACGGGTCATCAGCCAGGCGCAGGCTCCTGGGACCGTGCTCGACCCGGGTTCGGAGGTGGCCTACGTGCTGTCGTCTGGACCTGAGCTGGTCACCGTGCCCGATGTGGTGGGCGACGACGAGACCACCGCCCGGTCGAAGGTCACCGGCGCGGGGCTCTCGGTCGGCCGGATCGGCGAGACCACCTCTGACGCCGTCGATGAGGGCGAGGTCGACAACCAGCTGCCCCTGCCGGCGCAGCGCGTCCGGCCAGGCACACCGGTCGATGTCGAGCTCGCCACCGGCGTCGTGAACGATCCGCCCGAGATCATCTCCAC
>DATCYI010000346.1:0-4987 GCA_036570385.1 Acidimicrobiales bacterium
GGAGCGCTCCGCGGACACCGCCGCCTCGGCCGCAGTGGGTTGCTCGGCCGGCTGCTCCGTCGGGGCTGCCGTCGCCTTGGTCAGCACGGCCACCACGTCGCCAGCGGCGATGTTGGCGCCGACCTCGACCCGCAGCTCGGCGACGACGCCGGCCTCCGCGGCCTCGACCGCGTGCTCCATCTTCATCGACTCGACGATGACCACCTCGGCCCCGGCGGCCACTGATGCCTCTGGCGCCACCAGCACCCGCACGACGGTCCCCTGCAGCGGTGAGCGCAGCTCGATCATGCGGCCGTGTCTAGCGCCGCCGGGCGCCACCCGCGGGGCGAGCACCCATCCGGTCGGGCCCTTAGGGCGAAACGCGAAGTTTCGATGGTCCTGTCGGAGAGCCCTCCAACTACCCTTACCGGCCATGGGTGGCAGCCGGTACCTCGATCTGATCAACGAGCGCGTCGTCGTCTTCGACGGGGCGTTCGGCACCTACGTGCAGGGCCTCGACCTCTGCGCTGACGACTTCGGCGGTGAGGCGCTGGAGGGCTGCAACGAGCTCCTGGTGCTCACCCGGCCCGACGTGATCACCGGAATGCACGACGCGTTCTTCAAGGTCGGCGTCGACATCGTGGAGACGGCCAGCTTCGGCTCCTTCTCGGTGCCGCTGGCGGAGTACGACATCGCCGACAAGGCCCACGAGCTCAACGTCGCGTCGGCCCGGCTGGCCCGCGAGGTGGCCGACGGCTACGGCGGCCTCGTCGCCGGATCGATCGGCCCCGGCACCAAGTTCGCGTCGCTCGGCCAGATCCGCTTCGCCGCGCTGCGCGACGCCTACGAGGTGCAGGCCCACGGGCTGATCGAGGGCGGGGTCGACGTGCTCCTCGTCGAGACCCAGTTCGACCTGCTCGGCGCGAAGGCGGCCATCAGCGGCTGCCGTCGAGCCATGGCCAGCATCGGTCGCGAGGTGCCCATCCAGGTGCAGGTCACCATGGAGGTCACCGGCACGATGCTGCCGGGCACCGAGATCGGCGCCGCGCTCGCCGCCCTCGACGCGATGCGGCCCGCGGTCATCGGCATCAACTGCGCCACCGGCCCCGCCGAGATGAGCGAGCACCTCCGCTACCTCAGCCAGCACGCCCGCATGCCGATCGCCTGCCTGCCCAACGCGGGCATGCCGTCGGTGGTCGACGGCGCGATGCACTACGACCTCACGCCCGACCAGCTGGCCGAGTACCAGCGCCGCTTCGTCAGCGAGTTCGGCGTGCAGGTGGTCGGCGGCTGCTGCGGCACCACCGTCGAGCACATCAAGGCTGTTGTCGACGCGGTGAAGGACCTCGAGCCCGCGACGCGCACGCCCGAGCACGTCGACGGCGCCACCTCCATCTACAGCTTCACGCCCTTCGAGCAGGACCTCACCTACCTGTCGATCGGCGAGCGCACCAACGCCAACGGCTCCAAGAAGTTCCGCGAGGCGCTCCTCGAGGGCGACTGGGACAGCTGCGTGGCCATGGCCCGCGAGCAGGAGAAGGGCGGCGCCCACGTCCTTGACGTCTGCGTCGACTACGTCGGCCGCGACGGCAGCGCCGACATGGACGAGATCGCGTCGCGCTTCGCCACCCAGGCCACGGTCCCGCTCATGATCGACTCCACCGAGCCGGCCGTGGTCGAGACGGCGCTGCAGTGGATCGGCGGCCGGGCCATCCTCAACTCGGTGAACCTCGAGGACGGCGATGCCCCCGGCACCCGCCTCGACCGCTTCCTCACATTGGCCCGCGAGTACGGCGCCGCCGTCGTGTGCACGTGCATCGACGAGGTGGGCCAGGCCCGCACGCCCGAGTGGAAGCTGCGGGCCGCCAAGGCGATCCACGACCTCGCCATCGAGCGCTACGGCCTCGAGCCCGGCGACCTGTTCTTCGACCCGCTCGCCCTCACCCTCGGCACCGGCATGGAGGAGAGCCGTCTCGACGGCGCCAACACGATCGAGGGCATCCGCCTCATCAAGGAGAACCTGCCGGGCGTCCACACCACGCTCGGGCTCTCCAACATCTCCTTCGGTCTCAACCCCGCCGCTCGTCACGTGCTCAACTCGGTGTACCTCCACGAGTGCCACCAGGCCGGGCTCGACTCCGCGATCGTTCACGCCTCGCGGATCACGCCCCTGGCGCGCATCCCTGACGAGCAGAAGCAGGTCTGCCTCGACCTCATCTACGACCGTCGCCGCTCGATCGAGAACGGCGACCCCGACGACTACGACCCGCTCCAGGTGCTGCTCGGGATGTTCGAGGGCGTGTCGGCCAACGAGGTCGTGAAGGAGGACCGCTCCGACTGGACCATCGAGAAGGTGCTGTCCACCCGGATCATCGACGGCGACCGCGACGGCCTCATCGACGACCTCGACGTGGCGCTGGCCGCGGGCCACAAGCCGCTCGCCATCATCAACGACATCCTCCTCGAGGGCATGAAGGTCGTCGGCGACCTGTTCGGCAAGGGCGAGATGCAGCTGCCGTTCGTGCTGCAGTCGGCCGAGACGATGAAGACCGCCGTCGCCTACCTCGAGCCGATGATGGACAAGGTCGAGGGCGAGAGCACCAAGGGCCGCATCGTCCTCGCCACCGTGAAGGGCGACGTCCACGACATCGGCAAGAACCTCGTCGACATCATCCTCACCAACAACGGCTACGAGGTGCACAACCTCGGCATCAAGGTGAACATCGGCGACATGGTGGCCAAGGCCGTCGAGGTGAAGGCCGATGCCATCGGCATGAGCGGCCTGCTCGTGAAGAGCACGCTGATCATGCGCGAGAACCTCGAGGAGCTGAACACCCGCGGGCTGGCCGACGTGCCCGTCCTGCTCGGTGGCGCCGCCCTCACCCGCACCTACGTGGAGCGCGACCTGCGCGAGATCTACGAGGGGCGCCTGTTCTACGGCAAGGACGCCTTCGAGGGCCTCCACGTGATGGACCGCATCGGAGCAGTGAAGCGAGGCGAGCAGGAGGCCGACCCCGACTGGGGCATCGTGCCGATCGACTCCACGCTCGAGCTGCGCGGCCGCTTCGCCAAGCCGGGCTCCGGCGACGACGACGACGTCGAGCTGCCCGAGCGATCGCCCGACGTGCTCGCCGACAACCCCGTCCCGAAGCCGCCGTTCCTCGGCACGCAGGTGGTGAAGGGGATCCCGATCGACGAGGTCGCGGCCTTCATCAACGAGACCGCGCTGTTCCGCAACCAGTGGCAGTTCCGCCCGGAGAAGGGCGAGAGCGACGACGACTTCAAGACCCGCATCCGCCCGCAGCTGCGCGAGGAGCTGGCCAAGGCGAAGGCCGCCGGCATCCTCGTGCCGCAGGTGGTCTACGGGTACTTCGCGGCCAACGGCGACGGCGACGACCTCGTGATCTGGTCCGACGAGTCGCGCACCGAGGAGCTGGCCCGCTTCAGCTACCCGCGGCAGCGCAAGGCGCCCTACTACTGCATCGCCGACTTCTTCCGTCCCGCGTCGGGCGACGAGGTCGACTACGCGGCCTTCACGATCGCCACGATGGGCCCCGCGGTCTCGGAGGCCACAGCGAAGCTCTTCGCCGACGATCGCTACCAGGAGTACCTGCTGCTCCACGGCCTCGGGGTGGAGATGGCCGAGGCGCTGGCCGAGCTGTGGCACAAGCGCATCCGCACCGAGTGGGGCTTCGTCGACGAGGACGGCCCGGCGCTGGCCGGCCTGTTCCGCCAGCAGTACCGCGGCGGGCGCTACTCGTCGGGCTACCCGGCCTGCCCCGACCTCGAGGACAACGTCACCGTCCTCGAGCTGCTCGACGGCGGCCGCCTCGGCCTCGAGTGCAGCGAGGACACCGGCTACCAGTACCACCCCGAGCAGACCACCTCGGCGCTGATCTGCCACCACCCCCAAGCCAAGTACTTCGTCGCCCGCTAGCGGCGACCTCGCTGGCGACCACAAGATCTGTGGGCGCACAGGCACGCATTGCGTGCTCTGGCGCCCACAGATCTGGTTGTTCAGGTAGCCTGTGCGCGTTCATTAGGGTCTCTGCACATGAGATCTCGTCGTGTTGTCGCCGCCCTGCTCGCCCTCTCCCTGCTCGCCGCTGCTTGCGGTGATGACGAAGACGACGACGCCACATCCAGCAACGATCCGGCTAGCGAGCAGACCGACGAGAGCGCCACCGAGGAGGCCGGTCCTCGCACGGTCGAGCACGCGATGGGCTCCACCGAGGTGCCGGCCGAGCCCGAGCGGGTCGTGGTGCTCGACTCGTCGTTCCTCGACGCGTCGCTCGCGCTCGGCGTCACCCCGGTGGCCGCCACCGAGGCCATCGCCGGCAGCGGCATGCCCGCCTACCTCGGCGATGCCGTGGCCGACATGGAGGTGGTCGGGCTCATCGAGGAGCCGAACCTCGAAGCCATCGCGGCGCAGCGACCCGACCTCATCCTCGGCGCGAAGGTGCGCCACGAGGCGCTCTACGAGGAGCTGAGCGGCATCGCGCCGACCGTGTTCACCGAGTCGTCGGGCACGAACTGGAAGGAGGGGCTCGCCGTGACCGCCGACGCCCTGGGCGCCACCGACGAGGCCGAGCGCCTGCTGGCGGAGTACGAGGCGCGGGCCGACGAGATCGGCGAGGCGGTCGGCGCTGCGGACATGACCGCGTCGATGGTGCGCTTCCTGCTGCCCGACCAGATCCGCCTCTACGGCCCTGAGACTTTCTCCGGCACCGTCCTCTCAGACGTCGGCTTCGAGCTGGGCGACCACGCCTGGAACGAGTACTCGATGTTCCTGGTGAGCTCCGAGCAGCTCGAGCTCGCCGACGCCGACGTCGTGTTCTCGACCTCCTACGGCGTCACCGGCGAGCCCGACGCCGACCCCACCTTCGACGCCGTGCGAACGCTCTGGGAGAGCGTCCCCGCCGTGGCCGACGGTCGCCAGCACTGGGTCGACGACCGGGTCTGGATGCTCGGCATCGGCCTCCTCGGCGCCGAGCACATCCTCGACGAC
>DATCYI010000347.1:0-3352 GCA_036570385.1 Acidimicrobiales bacterium
GGTGGGCTCGGTGCTGCGCCACGTGGCCGCCACGCTGATCACGCCCCGCTTCCGTCGGCTGGCCGACGACGACGTGCGGGAGAAGACGCCGGGCGAGCTCGTCACGGTGGCCGACACCGAGGCGGAGGTGGCCATCGCTGCGGCCCTGAGGGGGCTGCTCTCCGGTGGCGAGGTGGTGGGTGAGGAGGCCGTGGCCGCCGATC
The DNA here is from genome assembly GCA_036570385.1 of Acidimicrobiales bacterium. GTDB lineage: Bacteria > Actinomycetota > Acidimicrobiia > Acidimicrobiales > VFJN01 > VFJN01. Next base: position 204 of record DATCYI010000347.1, read on the forward strand.
CAGCGCTGCTCGACGCCGCGAGGGGCGGTGCCGTGTGGCTGGTCGACCCGATCGACGGCACCTCCGGCTTCGTCGACGGCTCGCCCGACCACGCGGTGATGGTGGCGCTGCTCGACGAGGGGGTGACCGAAGCCGCCTGGGTCCTGCAGCCCGCCCACGATCGGCTGTGGGTGGCCGCTCGCGGCCAGGGCGTGACCGTCGACGGCGTCCCGGTGGGCCGGGCGCCGGCTCCGTCCGACCCCGGCAAGCTCCGCGGCATCGTCAAGACCCGCTACGTCGGTGGCACCCAGGCGGAGCTCCTCAGGGAGCGGTCGTCTGCCTTCGCGGCGGTCGACCAAGGACCCGGCGCTGCCGGGATCGAGTACCCGGCCCTGGTCGCTGGTGACGTCGACTTCGTCCTGTACTGGCGGGTGCTGCCCTGGGACCACGCGCCGGGCGCCCTGCTCTGCACGGAGGCCGGGGCCTGCCTGTCCCGGCTCGACGGGCGGCCCTACGAGCCGTGGGCCACCGCCACCGGCCTGCTGGTGGCAGCCGACGAGGCGACCAGGAAGACCGTGCTCGCCACCCTCGACCCCGACGGCGCGCTCGCCGACCTAGCCGAGCTAGCGGGTTAGGTTCGATCCGAGGGCGACCTCGGAGGGGCCCTAGTGTCCTCAGCCGACTCACGACTCAGGACACCAAGGGGAGGAGCGGTAGGGGTGCGCAGAGGACGGATCGCGGGGGCGGTGCTGGCGGGGCTGCTGGTGGTGGCCGGGTGCTCAGACGACGGTGACGACGGCGCTGACGCGCCCGAGGCCGACGGCGGCGACGTCGCGACCGGCGACGGCACGCTCGTCATCGAGACGGTCTCGACCCGACCCGAGCACGTGACGGGCGGCGACGTCCTCGTGCGCATCAGCGGCGTCGCGGAGCTCGACGGCGATCTCGCCGTCACCGCCGGCGGCGACGACGTCACCGAGGCGTTCGGCGCACCTGAAGACGGCGCCGTCACCGGTTTGGTGACCGGCCTGTCAGAGGGTTCCTCGACCATCGAGGCCGCGGTCGGCGACGCCACAGCGTCGCTCGACGTGGTCGTCCACCCGACCAGCGGCCCGGTGTTCTCCGGTCCGCACCTCGAGCCCTTCGCCTGCACCACCGAGGACAACGGGCTCGGCGCCGCCACCGACGAGGACTGCTCGGCGCCGACGGTCGTGCGATGGTCCTACGTCGACGGCGCCGGCGAGCTGGTGGCGCTCGACGACCCGGCCAACCCGCCCGCCGATGTCGAGACCACGGAGATCGACGGCCGGGAGGTGCCGATGATCGTCCGCACAGAGAGCGGCACGATCAACCGCGGCATCTACTGGATCCACGTGCTCGATCCGTCGCCGGCTGACGAGCGCTGGGACCCGTCGGCTTGGAACGGCACGCTCGTCTACCGCTTCGGGGGCGGCTGCGGCACGACGTTCAGCCAGGGCGGCGGCTTGGGCTTCAGCGGAGGCGCGGCCGGCCCCGGTGCTGAGGTGGCGATGCTGCGCGCCGGCTACGCCCAGGCGACCAACACCTTCAACACGTTCCAGACGATGTGCAACGACGTGCTCTCGGCCGAGTCGCTGATGATGACCCGGGAGCGCTTCATAGAGGCCTTCGCCGAGCCCGCGCACGTGGTGGGCGAGGGCGGCTCCGGCGGCGCCATCCAGCAGTACCTCATCGCGCAGAGCTACCCGGGTCTCCTCGATGCCGTCGTTGCCGCGGTGCCGTTCCCCGACCACCTCTCGATCGCCCCCGGCGTCACCGACTGCGGACTGCTCCAGGCGTTCTACGCGACCCCCGCCGGGTCGAGCTTCACTCCGGAGCAGCGCCAGGCGGTGAACGGCCACGGCTCCCCAGACACCTGCGGCTCGTGGGCGTCGACCTTCCTCGCCACGATCGACCCGACCACCGGCTGCTCCTTGCCCGACGACCAGGTCTACGACCCCGCCACCAACCCTGACGGCGCCCGCTGCACGCTGACCGACAGCAACGTGAACCTCCTCGGCGAAGACCCCGACACCGGGATCGCGGCGCGGCCCCTCGACAACGTGGGGGTGCAGTACGGGCTCGAGGCGCTCAACGCCGGCACCATCAGCGTCGACCAGTTCCTAGACCTCAACGACGCCGCCGGCGGCTACGACATCGACGGCCAGATCGTGGCCGAGCGCCACCAGGCCGCGGAGGAGGACGTCGAGCGGATCCACTCGACCGGTCGGGTCAACAGCGGCGGCGGCGACCTCCAGCAGATCCCGGTGTTCACGCTCGACGTGTACACGGACCCGACCGGCGACATCCACGACCGCTCGCGGGCCTTCACGGTGCTCGAGCGGTCGCGGCTCGACGACGGGACCCGCTCCCCGAACCACGTGCTGTGGACCGTGCCGGGCGGCGAGGACCTGCTCGCCTCGCTCCTGGGCTCCGCCGGTGGCGACACCCGAGTCGAGATGCTGCGGCTCGCCGTCGAGTGGCTCGATGCGCTCGACGTGCCCGCGGGTGATCGCAGTCATGAAGACATCGAGGCGGCCCGGCCCGCTGGCGCGGTCGACGTCTGCCTCACGCCCGACGGCGTCCGCCACGAGGGCGGCGACGAGCTCTACGAGCCCGGCACCCCGTGCACCGAGGCATACCCGGTGCACGGCGACCCGCGGACCGCGGCCGGGATGGACCTCGGCGACCTCGTCGGGCGCTGCCAGCTGACCGACGTCGACGCCGCGGCCTACGACGTCGCCTTCAGCGACCCCCAGCTCCAGCGCCTCCGGGAGATCTTCCCGAACGGCGTCTGCGACTGGACCCAGCCCGGCGTGGGCGAGGTCGAGCTGGCCGGCACCTGGCTCGACTACAGCGACGGCCCACCCCGCTGACTGGCTGATCGCCCCGGGCTCAGGGCGTCGTAGCCGAACCGACCATCGGCCCCGCCAGCGGCGTCCCCCACATGGATCCGCAGAAGTGGGTGGAGCCGAGCGGCACCACCTGGCCGTCTGCGGCCGCGAGGAGGAGAGCTCCGCTGGCGGAGGTGATCGCCGCGCCGGTACCCGGGCCGGGCTCGATCGTCCGAGCGTCGCCGAGCATCCCGGCGTCGCCGAACGACTCGACGCTGCCGTCCTCGCCCACCAGCCAGTAGCCCCGACCGCTGTCGT
>DATCYI010000348.1:0-3083 GCA_036570385.1 Acidimicrobiales bacterium
GAGCGTCCAGCCCCGCACCGCCCAGGCGTGGCGCTCGGCCCGCCCGATGAGCAGCGCCAGCGCGGCGGCGGCCAGGAACGCGTAGCCCAGCGGCCCGGCTCCGAGGGGACCGGTGTTGAAGCGGAGGAGCTCCGTGAGGTCGGCGACGCGGGGCGCGTGATCGGCGCCGGTGATCGCTGACCACGACGAGCCGGGCAGGATCAGCTCGAGGCTCCACGGCAGGTGGAGCACGATCGCCACCGCGGCAGCACCCAGCGCAGCACCGAGCATCCGCAGCGAGCCGGCGGTGCGGTACACCAGCAGCGAGCCGAGCGTCAGCGTGACCCCGATGGCGAGGACGACGAGGACCGCGGCCGGGATGATCGTGGCGGAGAGCGCGGTGACGACGCCCAGAGACAGGACCAGCGAGCGCAGCGAGCGCTCCCGCGACCCGCCTCCGACCGGAGCGAACGGCGCCAGCGCTCCGGCTCGGGCCAGCAGGCCGACCGCCGGGGGCACCGCGGCGTAGAGGACGAGGGCCCCCCAGCGTCCGTTGGCGAGTGCGTTGTAGGGCAGCGGGTTGGCGATGTAGATCAGCAGCGCCGCCACCTGGGCGTGCCTCGACCCGGTGCTGCCGGCCAGGCGGTAGGCCCCGAAGGCGCCCAGCGGGATCAGCCCCAGCGTGAGGATGGTGCGCAGGAGGCCCATGGTCCCGAACGTGACGACGCCGAGGGAGCCGAACAGCCCGAAGGCGGTGGGGGCCGACGCCTCGGCCCCGAGGCCGGCGGTGCGCCACCCGCTGGCGAAGGAGCGCAGGAGGTCCATCGGTTCGGTCGACAGCTCGACCAGCTCGCCCACCGCCGGGATCCCGCGGGTGATGAGGTGCCGGCTGCCCGCGAGGAGCACGAGGGCGACGCCGGCCCAGACCATGGCCGCGCCTCTGAAGGTGCCGGTGCGAAGCACGTCGGCCATGCCACGCCCGCTGCGGGCCAGACCGCTGAGGCGGTCTTCCCCACCACCGATCTGGCCGCGCACGAACTGGCTGATGCGCGCGCTGCCGCTCATCATGGCGTCGTTCAGCTCGCGGTCGGGGATGCCCCGGAAGCCCTTGACCTGGGATCGCGCCGCACGGATCTCGCCGAGCCGGCGGAGGTTCCACGTCCAGGAGCTGAGGACGTCGCGAGCCTGGCCCCGGCGACCCACGAGCAGCGCGTAGAGCATCTCGAGCACGTTGAGCACGAGCAGGCGGGGCACCGACAGCAGCAGGCTGGTGGGCGACGAGCAGCACAGCAGGGCGCGCAGGCGGTGGCGGGCCTGGAGGCGCCGGCGGTCGTCGACGGGGCGGCGGTGGCCGAGCGCCTCGAGGTGGCGCACCCGCGCGTCGGGGGCGACGATCACCCGAGCACCGGCCACCCGCGCCCGCCAGCAGAGGCTCACGTCGTCGTAGAGGTAGTCGATGCCCTCGTCGAAGCCGCCGATCTCGCCGAAGAGGTCGGCCCTGACAAGGGTGCACGCACCGGGGACCACGAACACGTCGCGCACGGCATCGTGCTGGGCCTGGTCGAGCTCACCGCGCTCGACCAGCGGTGACACGAACCCGGCGCGGTCCATGGCCAGGCCGACCTGCAGGAGGCGGCGGGCGTCGGTCCAGCTGACGAGCTTGGGCCCGACCACCGCAGCGTTGGAGCGGAAGGCCTCCTCCACCAGCACGCGGACCGCGTCGGGCGCGAGGGCGACGTCGTCGTGGCAGAGCAGGTAGAACGCTGCGCCCTCGACCACCTCCAGCACCTCGTTCGCCGCGGCGCCGTAGCCCACGTTCTCGTCGATGCGCCGCACGAACGCACCAGGCGCCGCGCCGCCCACACGGCCCTTGATCTCGGTGGAGCTGGCGGCATCGATCACGAGGATCGACAGGTTCGGGTAGTCCTGCTCCGCCAGCGAGGCCATGGTCTCCTCGAACCAGTCACCGGGGTCGCGCGCGACCACCACGGCGACGACGGCTGGGGCGGTCGGCGGGGTGGCTGGCTGAGCGGCGGGCGACGGATCGAGGCCGGGGGTGGTGTGCACCACGGTTGGTCGAGGGTACTCGGGGTCGGACGATCTACTTGGCACCCCGGACGGTCGCGTGACGCCCGTCGCAGTGCTTCGCGATCGTCGCTCGGTTGCTTGCGATTGCTAGCAACAGGCGCATACGGTGCGTTTCGCCGCCGCCTGCTAAGGAGCCCCAGCCATGGCCGCATCACCGCTCGACGAGGTCACCGCCGCCGTGAAGGATGCCGCCTACGTGTCGGTCGGGCTCGGCGTGCTGGCCTTCCAGCGCCTCCAGGTGCGGCGCAACGAGCTCAAGAAGCAGCTGTCACGGTCCACCGACGAAGCTCGCGGCACCCTCGAGGTCGTGGGCACGCTGGTGGGCGACCGGGTGAAGCTCGTCGAGGAGCGCGTCGACGCGGCTCGCGAGCAGGTCCTCGGGCGCATCGCCCAGCGCTGACCCCCTCGCTTGCTCCCGTAGTCCTTAGGCTCGGGAGCCGTGCCTGAGCCTCTGCGCGTCGCGCTCGACGCCACCTCCCTCTACGACGTGCCGACCGGCGTCGGGCGCTTCGTCCGAGAGGTGCTGAGGGTCGCCGCCGGCCGGCCGGAGCTGGCCGTGTCGGCCTACGCCATCACGCTGCGGGGGCGTGGCCGGCTCGCTGACCTCGTGCCCCCCGGCGTCGCGGTCGCGCACCGGACGATGCCCATGTCGGCCACCCCGCTGCGGACTGCGTGGCGCCACGTCGACGCTCCTCGCATCGACCGTTGGATCGGCGACGCCGACGTGGTGCACGGCACCAACTTCGTCGTGCCGCCGACACGGGCCGCCGCGGTCGTCACGATCCACGACCTCACGTACCTGCGCTACCCGGAGATGTGCAAGCGGCTCGTGCTCCAGTACCCGCAGCTCGTGGGACGGGCCCTCGGCCGCGGCGCCATGGTGCACACGGTCTCGGAGTTCGTGCGCCAGGAGGTGATCGACCACTACGGGCTCGCCCCCGAGCGGGTGGTGGCGGTCCCCAACGGGATCACCGCGCCGCCGCCCGGCGATGCCGCCGCCGGGAGGCGCCGGGCCG
>DATCYI010000349.1:0-3799 GCA_036570385.1 Acidimicrobiales bacterium
GCCGACGCAAGAGGGCAGCGCCAGCGCGGCCGCCGAAGCTCTGCCTTGCAGCGCTCCGTCAGATGCTCCCGGGGTCGCCGACGGAGAGATCGTCGTGGGCACGGCGCAGTCGCTCTCCGGGCCGGTGCCGGGCCTCGGCGCCAGCAACCTGGCGGCGATCCAGGCCCACGTCGCCTACCGCAACGCGAACGGGGGAGTGTGCGGGCGCCAGGTCGTGCTCCGCTCCGCCGACGACGGTGGTGACAACGCCAGGAACCGCGCCATCATCAGCGAGCTCGGCCCGCAGGTGGCGGCGTTCATCGCTGGTACCGCCGGCGGGGCCGACGGCGGCGCCGGCGCGGTCGCAGAGCAGCAGCTCCCCGTGGTCGGAGCGTCGATCTCGCCCGGGCTCGAGGAGGTGCCGACGTACTACGGCGTGAACCCGCCCCTGCCGAGCTACGACGCCGTGGTCGGCAAGTACCGCTTCTTGCACGAGCAGGGTGTCCGCAAGGCTGCCGTCGTCTGGATCTCCGCCGCCGCATCGCCCCAGCAGGCCAAGCGGGAGATGCAGCTGATGAGGGCGGCCGGCATCCAAGTCGTCAGCGAGCAGGCCCTGCCCCTCAGCACGCTCAGCTACGACTCCGCCGCCCGCCAGATCGCCAACAGTGGGGCCGACTACATGCTGTTCCTCCACGCGGACGGACCGAGCGCCTCGATGGCCCAAGCCATCGCCGACACCGGCTACCAGGGCCTGAAGTTCGAGGAGTACATCATCGCCTACGGGTCGAAGTTCCCGGACCTGGCCGGCACCGCGGCCGAGGGCGCGTCGTCGTGGCTGTACGCCCTGCCCGCCGAGGACGGGGGAGCGGTGCCCGAGCAGGCGGCCTACCTGGAGTGGATGGCCCAGACCGCCCCCGACGCTGCCCTCGACTCGCTCGCGGCGCAGGGCTGGGCCAGCGCCAAGCTCCTCTTCGACTCCCTCGAGGCGCTGCCCGGCCCGATCGCCCGCGACGCGCTCCTGGCGCAGCTGGCGGCCACCGGCACCTACGACGCGGGCGGGCTGCTCGGACCCATCGACATCGGTGCCCAGCAGAGCCAGAACTGCGTGATCGGCATGATCTACGAGGGTGGCGGGTGGCGCCGGCTGGCCCCGCCGGAGGGGTTCCTCTGTTGAGCGCGGTCGTCGCTGCCCCTGTCGCCGCGGAGGTCGGGGCGGCCCCCGCGCCGCTGGCCCTCTACGACGTGCGGGCCGGCTACGGCCGGATCGAGGTCCTCCACGGCGTCGACCTCGCGCTGCGCCGCGGAGAGGTGACCGCGCTGCTCGGGCCCAACGGTGCCGGCAAGACGACGGCTCTCGGGGTGATGAGCGGCCTGGTCACGCCCCAGAGCGGCTGCCGCCACGTCAGCGGTCACCACGTCAACGGCGCCGACGCGGACGAGCTGGCCCGCGTCGGCGTGTGCCACGTGCGCGAGGGCCGCTCCGTGTTCCCCAACATGTCGGTGGCCGACAACCTTGTCGTGGCGGCGTCCGCAGGTGCCGACCTGGGCCGCCTCCGCGAGGTGGCCTACACCCTGTTCCCGCGGCTGGGCGAGCGCCGCAACCAGCTCGCGGGCACGCTCTCGGGCGGCGAGAAGCAGATGCTCGCGCTGGCCTGCGGTCTCGGCATCGACCCGTCGGTGCTCCTGGTCGACGAGCTGTCGATGGGGCTGGCGCCGCTCGTGGTCGGTGAGCTCTACGAGGCCGTCGCCAGGGTCACCGAGGCCGGCGTGTCGGTGCTGGTCGTGGAGCAGTTCGCCACGATCGGGCTGCGCTACTCGGCCCACGTGTACGTCATGGCCCACGGCCAGGTCACCTACTCCGGACCGAGCACCGGGGCGCTCGACGCGGTCCACGCCGCCTACCTGGGCGGCGGCACGCCGTGACCGAGCTGATCCAGTTCACGCTCTTCGGGCTGATGCTCGGCTGCGTCTACGCGATCGCGGCGATGGGCCTGGTGCTCACCTACACGGTCACCGGCGTGTTCAACTTCGCCCACGGGGCCGTGGGGATGATCGCTGCCTTCGTGTACTACGAGCTGAGGGTGGTCCACGGCGTGCCCACGCCGATCGCCATCCTGGCTGTCGTCGTGCTGCTCGGCCCGGTGGCCGGCCTCGTCGCCGAGCGCCTGCTCAGACGCTTCCGAGGCGCGGACTACGCCACGTCGCTCGTCGTCACCATCGCCCTGACCATCGGGCTGCTCGGCGCCGCCACCCAGGCCTTCGACCCAGCCGCCGCCCGCAACGTGCCCTACCTCTTCGGAGACAGGCGGTTCGTGATCGCCAGCGTGCCGATCAGCTACGACCGCATAGGCCAGGTCGTCGTCGCGGTCGCCGTCGCCTTCGGGCTGCGCTTCCTGCTCTTCGCCACGCCGACCGGGGCTCGCATGCGAGCGGTCGTCGACGACCCCGAGCTCTCACGGCTCAAGGGCGTGCGCTCGATAGTGATCGCCCGGCTCAGCTGGATGATCGGCTTCTCGCTCGCTGCGCTCGGCGGCGTGCTCTTCGCGGGCGGCCAGAACCTCAACGCCATCGTCCTGACGCTGCTCGTCCTCAACGCCTACGGCGCGGCGATGGTGGGGCGGCTCGCCAGCCTTCCCATGACCTTCGCGGGAGCCCTGCTCCTGGGCCTGCTCCAGGAGCTCACGAACGTCACGTGGCTCTGGCCCGACGGCGACGTGTTCCTGCGGGTCCGCCTCGCGCTGCCCGGCCTCTTCCTGATCGGCGCGGTCCTGCTGGTGCCGAGCTTCCGCCTCTCCGCCGGACGCGTGGTCGGGCGCGACGAACCGCGCGCGCCGTCGGTGGGGCGTGCTGCTGTCACCGCCGTGGGCCTCGTGGCCGTCGTCGCCGTACTGGTCGAGCTCGGTCCCCTCGACGTGCACCGGCACATAGCGATGGCGCTGGTGATGGCGACGATCGCCTTGTCGCTGGTGGCGGTGACCGGCCTCTCCGGCCAGGTGTCGCTCACCCAGTACCTCTTCGTCGGCCTCGGCGCCTTCGTCGCGGGCAAGGCGTTCGGGGGAGACAGCCCGCTGGGCATGCTCCTCGGCGGAGCCGTTGCCGCGGCCGTCGCCGCGCTCGCCGCCCTGCCTGCCGTGCGCCTCCGCGGCCTCCACCTTGCGCTCAGCACGTTCGGGATCGCGCTCGTGGGCCGGGAGGTGATCCTGGGCGACGAGCGGGTGTTCGGGCTCACCGGCATCAGCGTCCCCCGACCCGACGTCGTCGGCCTCTCCACCAGCTCTGACGCGGCGTTCGCGATGTGGGCGGCGGTCGTCTTCTGCGCGCTGTCCGTGGGGGTGGTGGCCATCCGGCGGAGCTGGTTCGGTCGCCAGCTGACCGCTCTGCGCGACAGCGAGCTGGCCGCTGCCACGCTCGGCATGGGCGTCCGGCGGGCCAAGGTGGCCATCTTCGCCGTGTCCGGGTTCATCGCCGGTTGCGCGGGGGCGCTGTTCGGCGGGATCTCGGGTGCGGTCGGGGGCACGTCGTTCGAGCCGGTGAGCAGCCTGGTCATCGTGCTGTTCGCGTTCGTCGGCGGCATCACCACCGTCACCGGGGCGCTCTTCGCAGGGACGCTCTTCGCCCTGCTCGCCTACGTGGAGCAGACCTTCCCAGACCTCGCCGGGCTCGCCTTCGTCGGGATCGCCGCAGCCGCGATCTCCCTCGGTCGCCAGCCCAACGGGCTCGCCGGGATCCTCGACGCGGCCAACGACCAGCTGCGCGATCTGCGCCGCCAGTCGGCCCGGCTCCGGCCGGCTGCGGCGACCTCCGGCACGCCCGCGGCGGC
>DATCYI010000350.1:0-18509 GCA_036570385.1 Acidimicrobiales bacterium
CGCCGCCGGCTGCCGCCCCGCCCACGGCGGAAACGCCCGCTCCTCCGGGCGCCGGTAGAGGCATGGAGGCCGTGGACGGGGCGGCGGCGATCGAGGACGAGCCGGTGGCGCCGGAGCCTGAGAGCCGGGCGACCGACCGACCGGACGAGTAGGTGGACATGCCGGTCTGCGCCGCGTGCGCAGGCCCGCGAGAGATCCCCTGAGCGACGAGGGCGGACTCCGCCACCGGGATGAGCTTCAGAACCAGGAACGGCGAGAAGGCCGCCAGCCCGAGGAGGACCGCACCCACAAGGAGCGTGCCCATGCCGGCACCGGCGTCGCTGGCGATGCCCTCGCCCGCCGCGTCCGCCTGGCCCGCTCCCGACAGGCCGGCAACACCGACGGCGAGTGCCACGCAGATCACGAACTTCGAGATGATGACGGCGACGAGGATCTCGACCGTCTTGCGCAGGAAGCCCCTCGCTGATGGCCAGACCATCGCCGCGAACCCGAGCGGGCTGATCGCAACCAACAGGTAGACGAGAGACGCACGCACCATGAGCTCGATCCACAGCAAGAGCGCAGCCAGCACTGCGACGAGCCCGAGGATCACGGCCGCAAACCCGGTTGCGACGCCGCTGATCGCGAGGCCGAATCCGGAGAGGAAGTGGAGCGCCTGATCGTCGGTGGTCTGCAGAACGGCGGCTGACAGGGCGTCGGTCAGCTCGAGCAGGTACCCGACCACGCTCGTCGTGATCACCATGCCGGCCACTGCAACCGGAAGTGCTCCCGCCATCCGTCGGACCAGCCCGACGCCGTCGCCGTGGAGGAGGCCTTGGATGATCCCGAGGAACACGCAGCCGGCCAACAGCAGCACGGCGATGGTGCGCACCGTCGCGTAGGGCGAATCGGGTCCCGCGAACCACGCGCTCTCGACGTCGGGGCTGGAGGAGGTGCGCAGGAAGTCGATGGCACCGTTGACAAAGAACTCGACGGCCCCCAGGACCCACTGTGCGATGCCCTCGGCGACCTCGTCGAATGCCCAGCCGACTCCTGCGCCGATCGCATCGGTGACGACGTCGATCGGGTTGGGGATGCCCGCAAGGGTCCGGCCCGTCACCCGAGCGCTCCGAAGTCGCTGAACCCGTCGAGCGATGCGATCAGCTGACGGGAGGTGGCTGGCGCGCTGCTGCCGTCGAGCACGGGGGCAGGGCCCGGGACGACCGTCTCGTCCACGATCTTCCAGTCGCCCCTCTCCCATGCGAGCTCGAAGGTCGACGTCGACCAGCCGGCCTGAGGCGGCGCGATGGCATCTCTGGTGAAGACACCGACATGCCAGATCGCGAGGCGAGCGGCGTTCCTGTCGAAGGAGTCGACCCGGTACGCCAAGGCCGCTTGGCGGTAGACGATCGGGCCCGTCCCGCCCGCCACCACATCACGGAGCCCACGAAGCTGCTCCAGCGTGTCGTCGACCTGCCGGTCCGCGGTTGCGGCGGACGCCATCTGACGGATCGCTTCCTCAGCGGCCAGCGGATCCATCCCGATGAGCGCTTCGCCGGTGGTCAGGAAGCTGGTCGCGGCTGCGACGGCGCCTGCTTCCGAACGCGTGAAGCCCGCCGGCACTCCTGACTCGATCCGAGTCGGACCCGGGCCGTCGACCGCTGCCGCTCGTTCGGGCTGCGATGCGATCGCAGGGTCACCCGAGGTTGCCTCTGCTGGCGGTTCGGTTCGAGCCGAAGGAGTAGCGGCGCTTCGGAGCGCGAAGCCGGCGATGAACCCGACAGCGAGGATGGCGGCGAGTCGGCCGACGAGCTTCGACGTGGGAAGTCGTTCCATCACGAGGCCGCCGCGTCGAACAGAAGGTTGATCGCCGTCGGTGCCAGACCCGTGAGGCAGGCGCCGATCGCTCCGGCGACGGCGAGCTGCTTGCCTCGAAAGGCGCCGTTGTAGTTCCCGGCGTTCTGGGCCAGCCCGTAGACGGCTGCCCCGACGAGGATGCTCGCCAGAGACCCCCAGAGCGCGAGCTGGGACAGCCATCCGAGCACCTGCTGGATGAGCTCAGCGCCCGGCATCCCGGCGGCATCGGGATCGACCTCGACCTGGCCGAACACCCCGGGCCCACCGAACGGGTTTCCGATCGGTAGGCGGGCGACGAGCCGAAGGACAAGCAAGCTGATTCGCACAGGACCCTCCCGGCCCGGCGATGGCCCAGTGCCACCGACGTTCCAGATACGTGGTCGCGGAGCGGGCGATCGCGACATCCGTTCTCGAGACAGTCGGTGTCGCTCATGCGGTTAGCGAGGCCACGTATCTGCCGTGCGTGTGGAGACGACTCGCCATGACTGCGGGGTTGCTGACGGCCTCTCCCGTCGCGCTCGCCGCGCTCGTGGCGGGCCCGATCGAGCAGGCCCCAGCCATGAGCGATACGGCCTTGTCGGAGATCCCCGTGGATCTGTTGCCCGTCTACATCGGTGCGGCCGCTACCTGCCCTGGGCTGCCGTGGCAGGTGCTCGCTGGCATCGGCCTCGTCGAGTCGAACCACGCCCGGGGCCTCGCCGACCCGCAGACCGGAGACGTCGCACCGCCCATCATCGGCCCCGCCCTCGACGGTCGCCCCGGCTTCGCGGCGATCACGGATTCAACACAGCCCGACGGTTGGGCCCACGCCCTCGGACCGATGCAGTTCCTCTCGACGACCTGGGCCGCGTGGGGCCGACCGGCTCCCGACCGGCCGACCGGCGCCATCCCCGATCCGCACAACGCGTGGGACGCGATCTACTCGGCGGCGGCATACCTCTGTGGCGAAGGCGGCCGCATCGACGACCTCGAGGCTGCGCTGCGTCGCTACAACAACAGCAGCGACTACGTGACCCGAGTGATCGAGGCCGCGGCGCGGTACGGCACCGCCGAGCCCGCCGCCGCGTCAAGTGAGCTCAGAACCGTTGGAGGCATCACCGTCACAGCGGAGCTCGCACCAAGCCTTGAGGCGCTGCTGGCAGCGGCGGCAGCCGACGACATCTCACTCGGTGGCGGGGGCTACCGCTCCGGCGAGCAGCAGATCGCGCTCCGCCGAGCCCACTGCGGGACGTCCGACTACGCGATCTACGAGATGTCGCCGTCCCAGTGCACGCCGCCAACAGCCCGCCCCGGCAGCTCGATGCACGAGCGTGGCCTCGCCATCGACTTCACCTGCGATGGCCGATTGATCACCTCACGGACCAACGAGTGCTACCGCTGGCTCGCTACTCACGCCAGCGTCCACGGCCTCTACGAACTCCGAACCGGTACCGAGCCCTGGCACTGGTCGACGAACTCAGCCTGACGAGCGGGGCGGGTGCTCTCGCCACACGAGGCGTGCTCAGCCCGTCGCTCCGTACCGAGGATTCGGACTCGTCAGGAATCCTCGCCGGGCGCCCTGATCGTCGTGGCATCGCTTCCCACGGCTGCGGCGAGGTGGTCGGGGACATAGTCCGGATAGGTCTCCCGGAGATACGCCACGGCCTGGTCGGCGTCCGGGTCGTACTCAAGTTGGTCTCGAATGAAGCGCAAGCGGTGCTTGCACTCAGCGAGGACCTCCGCCCAACTCCTCACCCAGATCCGAGCGCCCGGTGCCGGCTCGAACAAGAGGCCCCGGGGCTGGCCTTCGCGGTAGGCGCGGCCCTTGGCGAGGTCGGACATGTCAGTAGCCATGAGCACGAAGTCCCACTGAACTGCCTCGAGATCGAAGCGGCTGTCAGCGATGACAGCTCTGGCGTAGTCCTCGATCTGGTCCATCTCGGCGCGATCAATCGTGATCGAGGGCCTCTTGATTTCGACAACCAGATGCTCCCGTCGTGCTCTGTTCAGCTCAAGGGCGCGGCCAAACAGGAAATCAATTCGGCGGGGCTTGCCGTCCGCGTCCGTCACGGCTTCCGAGACGAAGTCCTCGCGCCCGAGCAAGCCAAGATGCGCGCCCAGTAGCGCTGTAAGGCTCTTGTCTGAGACGTGCGTGGCGAACTCCTCGCCGAACAGCCATGGCTCGTTCTCGACCATCTTGTGGAGGTGCGCTCGCTCCAAGACCTTGGGTACATGCGCCGGATCGAAGAGGAGAAGCTCCAGCCCCGCGATGAAGTCGAGCCTGCCTGTTACCAGGCGCATCGCATCAACGAGCGCCGTCAGCGATGTCTGTTGAAGCAGCGCACGGAACTCCTCGATCTTTGACTCTGGGAGCTTCAAGACCTCTTGCATGATGAACTCCACCGACGACGGATCTCGCTCGACGGCGACCCGCATGGTCTGGAGACTCAGTGCCTTCGCTTGCGGATCCTCGATGCGGTTCACAGCCTCGGCGGCACTCACCGCTACGAAGTTAAACAGCGCCTGCTCGGCCATCTCGACCGCGTCCAGGGGATCCCCGGCAAACGGATAGACATGCTCGTCACGCCATTCTTGAACGACCGTCTTGGTGTCGTCGATCCGCTTTGCGCGGAAGTGTGCCCGCAACGCCTCCCGGGCGGCGTTGACGGCCGGGCCAACCTGGTCGTTGTCCATGTCGGCGAGCGGTAGGAGCGATTCGTGAGCTCGAAAGCCAGCCCATCGAACGTACGCAGTGAAGGTGAACCCCGGGGCGTGAATGCCTGGGCTGGACTCATGCAGCGTTGCGCCGCTCTCATCGCAGAGGTACATCGCTCGGTCGACGTTGCTTGACCACTCGATGACGCTGAGGGTCAGGGGCCCATATTCGTTCTCGAAGGGCACGTCGATGTCGACCTGCTCGGTGATCAGGTCACTGACGGTGAGAGGCGTACCGTCGTAGGACACGTTCACGTCCGGGTACTTGGTTAGGTACAGCGCCATCACCGACGTGAGGTCATGGCGCGCCTTGTCGTGCAGCAGCGCGTTGGGTTCCTTGCTTCCAGCGATGACGGTGACAGTCGTCCCCACGGGCTCGTCTGTATCCGCCGGCCCGGTCCAGTCGTACTCATCGAGCCGTTGATCCGACATAACGAGGCGGACCTTCCGATTCGGTTGCCCACCCTCCCCAGTCGTCACGGACTCCCACACCACCCGATCGCCCATGGCGAAGGCCTTCCACCGCCCTTCGCCCTTGTCGCCGTGCAGGATGCGGCTCCCGCCGCGTGTCTTGCGGTTAGCCGCGTAGTGCTTCCAGCTCCCACCGACAGCACCGAAGATCTCGACGATCTCGTCCGCACGGAAGCCGTGACCGTTATCCCGAACGATCAACTCGTCGACGGCATCTGCCACGGTGCGCTTCACCACGACCTCCACCTGAGTGGCGTTGGCGTCGACCGCGTTCCACACCAGCTCAGCGAGGCCGAGGACCGGCTTGCTCCCGACCATTCGGCGGAGGTGGTCATCCGCTGCTTCGATCTTGCCGATGGTCATGGGGTCATTCTGCACGGGAACAGTGACAGGGAGCCGTGCGCTGACCGTGGCGGGCGGCAACCTTGTGGTGCGAGCACGCGTCCCGAATAGCCCGCTCCTCAACCGACCCTCTGGCGATTCAAAGTCAACCGGTCCGTCGCCGACGGCGGCTCAGGCGCTCGTAGAGGTCCATCGTCTCTGGGTGGACGTTGCCGTCCGGCTCGTCTGCTTCGATGACGCGCATCAGCTCGTCCATGGCTGCTTCCACTCCGGCGGGGTTGCCCTCCAGATCGTGGGCCACCATGCGGTCCCGGTAGAGGATCTCGTCGCCGGGTGATGCCTTCACACCTTGGACCGTTGCCCAGATCGCCTGCTTGGGGTCGCCGCGCTCGATCGCCTGCGTCGCGAGCAGATGGGCAGCTTCAGACACCACGGATGTGATGTGCGCGGACAGGCCTTCGCTGAAGATCCACTCCCAACCACGCTTGGTGCCCTCGAACGGGAGCCCACGGACGCCTTCAAGCGCCGCTGCGAGCTCCTCCAGAGCGTCCGGGGTCGCATCATCGGACGCGGCTCGAAGGGCTGACACGAGCGATCGGTAGTCGCTCGTCACCCGGTCGCCCACGCGGTAGAGGCCGTCCTGGCAGTGCGGAAGGTGAAAGCTGCCGTCCGCCGCTGGTCCCAGGCACGAGCGTGCCCTGCTCACCGTCTGGTTGAAGGTGTGAGACGTCGGCACTTCGTCGTGCCAGAGCGCCGCCTTCAGGCGACCTTCGTCGACCCCGTCTGGATGCAGCGCCAAGTAGACGACGAGCTCCTCGGAGCGCCGACGATCGATCTTGCGTGCGCCGCCGCTCACCTCCACCGGACCCAGCGCCCTCACGGTGACGACGTCGTCGTCACCACCGACGTCGAGCGGGAGCCGCAGCGCCGCTACCTGGGCCCGGGGCTCCGACTCCGCCGCAGCGCCGACCTCAGCCTCCAGCCGTAGCTCAGGCCCGGGGGCGTCGCCCGCCAGCTCGTCGATCAGATCGCCTGCCGCTACGAGAACAGACTCGGGCAGAGCGGCCGCCTGCAACCTCAGTCCCAGCGGCTCGACGATGATTTTGTCTGACACGCATCGGAGGACCCGCCCGGCGCCCTCTTCGGTTGAGCGGAGCGCAACGCAAGCGATGCCTGTGTCGGGTCTGCAGATGGGTGCGAGCGCTTCAGCGCTGTCATCGGGCACGATGACGATCGTCGGAGTCCACGCATCGGCCGGGTTGGAAACCCGAGCGGAGAGCGCCGTCGGCCAGGACCCGAGTGCCATCGCCTCCGATGTCGCCGAGGCGATCTTCTCCAGCTGGGACATCACCTCATGGACGTCGGCGGCGACCTCGACCCGATCGAGGTGCGCGATGCCTGGCGGCGTTGGGCCGACCCAGATCAGGTGCAGGTCGTCGGCGTACATCGTGGTTGCCAGGCCGTAGGTGAGGGACAGCAGCAGGCGTCGCGCCGCGGCCGCATCGCCCACGATGGCGGTCGACGACGGTGACTCGAGGTCGACGAGGAGGGCTCGGTCATCGATGGTTCCGACCTCGACGAGGGCGGGGCAAGGAGCGGCCTGGCCGGCAGCAGCTCTGTGCAGCGCGACCGGATCGGTGTCGGGAGGGAGCGTCCACGCCATCCCACCTGCAGTCACCTCGAACAGGCTCGGCGCTGCCTGCAGAGGACTGGAGAGGAGAACCTCGACCGCACCATCGTCCGCCAAGCTCACGACGTCGACAGCCGGCGTATGACCGGACCGACGGCCTGAGATGGCTCCGGCCAGGGCGCGCAGCCCCGAATTGAGCCGCTCGACGGGTTCATCCAAGGCGAGCCGGCGAAGCCCGGCTTCAGCAGCGGTCGCGGCCGGAGTTTGCTGCCACGCTTCGTGCCCCGGCGATCGACGGCGTTGGCGAGCTCGCTGCTGCCGCCGCAGCGCTGCAAGCAGCCCTGCCGCGATGACCCCTCCCGCGGCGAGACCGATCGGCGCCACGCCTTCCTCGTCATCGGTCTCCACATCGCCGAACTCCTCGGAGGGCGACGCGACAGCCGTGTCTGACGGCGTTGTGACCTCCGGTGTGGACGTGGGCTCCGCCGCCGGAGGCGTGGCTGCCTCGTCGAAGGGCGGGGATTCCGACCTCGGGCTCGGTTCGGGGGTCGGAGGGGTGCTGGTCGCCGGCAGAGCCTCGGAGGGCGGAGCATCGAGACCCACGGCGTCCGCTGGGAAGAGCAGGACCCAGCCCGGGTGGATGAGATCCGGGTCTTGGAACACGCGGCCGTCCGGAAACTCCCTTCCACGGTTGAGCTCCCACAGCTCACGCCACCGAAGCCCGTCACCCAGGTGGACCTCGGCGAGCCGCCACAGGCAATCCCGCTGATGGACCAGACCCACGCGCGCCGATGGGGTCGGGTGGACGGTCGGCGCCGGCGACGCGTGTGAGACCACGTCTGCGACAGGGGCCACGAAGACCGGGGCCTCCACTGAGGCGAGCGCGAGGTTCGGCGGGACTGCGGCCGTCCGCACGCTCGCTCCGAGAAGGAGCGCGGACAGGACCAGGCGGCGAGTGAGCGCCTGAAGTGGAACGGCCGGGAGCCTCGATGCGACGCGACCGGTGTGCCAGGCCGCGATCTCGACGACGGTGCTCAGCAGGATCTGCGCCCAGGCCAGCCAGCAGACGAGCGCCAGGCCCTTCACGATCGTCCTGTCATCGATGCTCGAGCCGCCAAGCGCATCGACCACCCGATCCAGAGGGGGCACCTCCGATGGCAACGGCCATCCCACTGCGGTAGCGAGCGCCGCGGGGACCCCGATGAGGAGGCAGCCGAGTGCAAGCAGTGCGCCCAGCGATCGCAGCGCCTGCCGAACGTCGATCCGGGATGTCATGTCGACGCCTCCGTCACCCCTCGAACGGCCCGCGCTTCGCCGTCGCCTTCGATCGTCATGGGTCCAACCCCGAACGCATCGAGGAGGACCAGGCCGTGCTCGAAGCTGAGATGGACCCGGACGACGTCGCCGTCGACCTCGACGCTGCCCGACCGATCCAGGGCCGCCAGGTACTCGAGCGCGCGCCGCTCCGCCTCCTCGGCATCGAGGACGACGTCACCCGTGGCGCGCAACGTGTCGAGGTCGACGGCTTGTGCTCCCGCTCTGGCGGCTGCCTCAGCCTCGTTGAAGGCGCGTCGGTGGGCCGCCAGCGCGTACCCGCCGTCGATGACCAGCCCGGCCATCGCGAGCAGGGCCGACGTCATGATGACGACGAAGGCGGTGACGGAACCGCGTTCGTTCACGACCCGCCCCGGAAGGTATCGATGGGTTCGACGAAGGTGGCCGTCAGCGTTCGCGTGCCTGGAACTCGGAGCTCCGCGAGGTCGGCGAGGTCAACGGTGCATGAGACCGACGTCGCCACGGTGCCGCCCGCCGTGAACCGAGAGACGTCAACCGATACGTCAAGCGACCGACAGCTGATGCCTCCCGACTCGAGCGTCGCGGAGGCCGCTGAGGTACCGGCATCCTCGGCGCTCGACGGATCCCGCGCGATCGACGCCGCCCGGGCCGCATCACGTGCTGCCCGGTCGACGTCTGCGCGCGCTTCGGCGAGACGCCCCGCACAGACGACGAACAGCAGCAAGATGAGGACGACCGGCGTGACGAGCACGAGCTCCAGTGAGGCGGATCCGCGGGCGTCGCTCATGGTGCGCTCAGGTCAGGTCGGAACTCCTCGGTCGGGCTCGTCGCCGCCGCCTTGACGGTCAGATGAAGCCCGGGGATGACCGCGACCGCTTGGCCCGAGACCTGGACCGTGACTTCGGAGGCCGTACGGTCGGCCAGCACAGCGGGGTCGTCGACCACAGCACCACCGGATCGAGCGAGGAACAGCTCGGCTCGCCGTGATCCGTCATCTGCGGTCGCGCCCTCGACGCGCGCGGCCCTCGTGCCTTCCTGGGCGGCGGCCTGCACGACGTGTTGTGCGTGGTACCAGAGGCCGAACTGGACGACGACAAGGAGCAGGAGGAGCAAGACCGGGACGATCAAGACCATCTCGGTCGTGGCTTCACCTGACTCCTCGCGCCAGCGCCGTCTCATCCGCCGAGGCCTCCGCCCTCCTCGGCCACCTGGGTTACCGGCGGGCCGTCGGTCGGGATGCTCTCGGCCTTGTCCGTGACCTTCAGCGTGATGATCGTCGCCACCGTGAGGGCCAGCGCTGCGAACAGCGCCGTGATGATGACCTTCTCGGTGGTCTCACCACGTTCGTCGGTTCGGAAGCGGTGGGCTTGCCGTCGTAGAGCGGCGACGAGTCGCTGAACGATTGGATGTCGGTTCATGTGTGCTCACCTCCTTGCGGTTGAGGATCGATGCGGTCAGATGCCTTGCAGGACGCGGTCGACGGCGGGGTATCCGAGGAAGATCACGAACCCGAACATCAGGAGGACGACGGGTAGGGACATCAGCTCGCTGGCCGACTGCGCCGCTGCTTCGACGTCGGTGAGGCCGCGCAGGCGCAGAGATCTCGCCTTGGCGGACAGCGAGGTCCGGACGCGAGCACCTTCCGATCCCGCCAGCGCGGCACTGGCGGCGAGCTCGCCGAGCTCGGGGATGTCGAGTGCCTCTCCGAGCGCAGCCAGGCCCGCCCAGGGGCTGTCGCCTCGAAGCTGTGCCTCGAGTAGTGCGGAGCGGATCTCCTCGAAGGGCCAGCCCTGACCCGCCTCCGCACCGTCACGCAGCGCGGTGTCGACGCCGCGTCCTCCAGCCAGGCTGATCGACACGATGTCGAGGAAGGCGCTGAGGGCATGTCGGAAGGTCCGACGCCGGGCCTCTGCCCTCGCCCGTAGCACCAGCGAGGGATAGAGGAAGCCCAGCGGTGCCAGGAACGAGGACACCCACAGAGGAAGGGTCGAACCGAGGTCGGCGCCGGCGAGCCACATCAGGGTTGCGGTCAACGGAGCCCAGAGGAGGCCGGTCAGCGCCAAGGCGGCCCGCTGACCGAGGTGAGCCGATGCGGTGGTGCCAGTGACGCGCAGGTCGGTCGCGCACCGATCGATGACCCGTCGTCCGACCACCGTCTCGACCAGCCGGTGTCCGATCGAACCGGAGATCCGCCGACGGTCGTCTCCGCCGGTGGTTCGGAGGGCTGGTCGGCGGTGCAGGGCGGCGAGCTCATCGGCGAGGGGAGCGGGAGACGGCACGAGCCCACTGACAAGAAGCACCAGGCCGCTTCCGGCCAACAACCCGACGAGCATCGCGGCGGTCACTCGTGCTCCTCGGCGTCAGCAACGAGGAACCGCTCCGGCGCGATGAAGTCGCCCATCTTCGCCAGCCACCAGAGCCCGATGCCCCACGTCACCGCGACGACGGCGAGCACCCCTTGACCCGTCGGCGTCCAGTAAGAGTCGAGATAGGACCGGTTGAGGACGATCAGCCCGAGTGCCGTCAGCGCGGTGACCCCCGCGATGACTCGAACAGCGGTGCGCAGGCGGGCCCGGGCTGCGGCAACCCGGAGGCGCATGCCGGCCTCTTCGCGGGCGGACAAGGCCAGCGTGCCGAGCAAGTCGTTGAGATCGCCGACCGCGCCTGTCGAGGCGAGGCTCAGGGACGCAACCACGAGATCCGCAGTGGGATGGGCCAGATCCGTTGCGAACGCTCGTAGGGCGACATCGAGGGGCTGGCGCTCGAGCCGGACCGCCAGCGCGGTCACCTCGCGGCGAATCGGCGCGGGGGCCACGATGGCCGAGGTCGTTACGGCCTCCTCGAGTCCGTGAGCCCCAGACATCGTGTCGCGGAGCATCTCGGTCCACGCAGCGATCGCCTCCGTGCGGGCGGTCGCCTGCGCAGCCGCCCGCCGGCTGCCGAAGAGCTCAGCTCCGAACCATCCCACGGCCGCCATCCCGAGCGCGGCCACCGGCCATCGCGTGAGAAGGGCGGTGACCAGACCCGCCCCGAGGGCCCGCAAGACGCGCTCTCGTGGGATCTCCGGGACGGAGCGCCCAGTCCGAACGACGGGCGGCCGCAAGCGAAGACCGTCGTAGATCAGGAGCGCGCCGGCAGCGGCCAGTGCCCCGACAAGCGCGGCGAGCAGGGTCATCGCTACCAAGCCCCCTGACGCCGGTGAAGCGCAGGGTCGTAGCCGACGGCGACGAGGTCTTCTGCCAGGTCGACCGGAATCGGAACGCCCGGCACCGCCCTCGCCCCAGGGCCCGGCTCGAACAGCTCGTTCGTGACGACCCTTGGGCCATCGGCACCGACGACCTGACGGACGCTGGACACGAATCGGTCGTTGCGCTTCTTGGCGATGAACACCACCAGGTCGACCGCAGCCGCGGCCAGCATCGACGTCGCCTCGATCGGGAGGCGCTCCGGGGACTGCATCGCGTACAGCGCGAGCTTGTTGAACACCGTCGCTGACGAGTCCGCATGCACCGTGCACATCGACCCCTCGTTCCCCTGGCTCATGGCGTTGAGCATCGGGATCACCTCGTCACCTCGGACCTCCCCGACGATCACCCGGTCGGGGCTCATCCGCAGCGACATGCGGACCAGGGACGCCGCCGTGACCGTGCCCACGCCTTCGACGTTGGCTTCCCGGGCCTCGAGTGCAACGCAGTCAGGATGCAGGTCCGGGTACCGGTCGAGGCCGAGCTCGAGCTCCGTTTCGATCGTGACGATCCGTTCCTCGGGCGGGATCTCGCTCGCCAGCGCTCGGAGCATCGTGGTCTTCCCTGCCCCGGTTGCCCCTGCGATGATCACCTGCTTGCGAGCCCTGACGGCCGCAGCGAGGAACTCACGCAGGCCACGGTCGATGGCTCCCAGCCGCTCCAGACCGTCCAGGGTGACCTTCATGAACCGGTGGCGGCGAAGTGCGACGCACGGCCGGTCGCAGACCCACGCCACCGCGAAGAGCCGGCTGCCATCCGGCAGCTGGAGGTTCAGCGTCGGTCGACTTGGATTGAACTCCCGCTCCGAGAGCCCGTAGCGACGGCCGATCTCCCGGAGCACCTCGATCAGCTCGGCGTTGCTGCTGGCAATCGGTGGGCCGGGCACCTTCGTCCCGTCCTCGTACTCGAGGAAGACCTGGTCGAAGCCGTTGGCGATGATGTTCTGGATCCGCTCGTCGTCGATGAGCGGCTGGAGCCGGCCCAGCTGGAAGATCCGGTCGAACACCGCTCGGGCGAGGGCCTCCTCCTGCTCCGGGGCAAGCACCGGATCGCCATTCGCGAGGCAGTCGCGCGCGTACTCCTCGAGCTGGCCGTTGATCAGCTGGCGTGCCAACGCCGCCTGATCGTCACGATCGAGCGCCCTCCCGCCACGGATCCGGTGCTCGCTCGCCTTGCTGGTGAGGTCAGCCGCTACCGCGCTCCGGAACCGCTGCACGATCTCCTCGTCGACGTGCGTCGTGGCCGTCATCGATCGGCTCCGGAGACGGACAGGTCGTCGTTGCGAAGGGGTGCGACGACGGCCGCGGAGCGGACGAGCGCTGACCGGCGCGCTGATGCCCTCGGCCCGCGGTAGAGAAGCGCAACGCCCCTGGCGTCGACCGCGATCACGCCCGCGACCGGGGCCGCGAGCACTGATTCGACATCGGCCCGCCCGTACGGACGCTCGCCGATGAGCAGCACCGAGACGACAGAGCACGCCGTTCGGATGCCATCGAGACGTGTCCGGAGGTGCTCGACGCCGGCGACGGTCGGCTCGATCGCGACGAGCGCCTCGTCGCACCCGGCCAGCGCCGCGTTCGCGCTCGTCGTGGTGGTCCAGCGTCCAAGGTCGATGACACCCTGCACGCCGGCGGAGCGGATGGCATTCGGGAGCCGAGACGCGAGCGCAGCAACCGCTCTGGCGGCCTGGTCCGGTGCCGTCGGTGCGACCACGACAGGCACGCCCGTGGGGAGGTGCTGGGAGTGGCCGAGCAGGTCGAGGTGCGAGGTCGGATGTCGACCGGCAGCAGCGAGGCTGACCAGGCCTGGCTCCACGGCGAGGTGTCCCCGAGCGGCGATGTCGCCGCCGGCCGGATCGCACTCGACAACCACCGCGTCGGTGGCTGAAGCGGTCGCGATGGCGACCGCCGCCGTGGTCGCCCCCGGGGCATGCTTCACCGAGAGCACACCGACGACGGTCATGATGGCGGTACCACCAGCACGAGGCGACCCTCAGCGCCAGCCACGGCGAGGCTCGACGCGTTCGAGGCTGGCACGGAGAGGGAGATCGGCGTGCCGTCCGGCCCGCCGGATGCCGCGATGGACACGATGGTGGCGGCGATGGGGTCGCGCTCCGACGAAACCGCGTCGCCGGTGACGACCACCAGGACCTCGTCGCCCGAGCGAAGCCCGAGCGGATACTGACCAGAGCGCACGAGCGCGCCGATCACGGAGGTTCCCGGCGCTCGGGGCGGGCCATCGCTGAGCGCCCCCGCAGTGACGAGCGATCCCGGCAGCAGGCGAACGGACGACCGCATGCCGATGACCGCCGACCTCTGCGACTCAGGCACCGTCTCGACGCCGGGCTCGGCCGCAAGGCGAACCACCGTTAGGTCATCTGCCTCGATCACGTCCCCTGGGTCGATCGTCCGGGCGACGACCAGAACCGGCTGGCGGTCTCCGATGTTGCTGTACACCGCAACCGCCAAGAGGGCGCTGACGGCGAGGATCAGGACGCCCAGCGCGATGCGGCCCCGGTTACGGGCGAGCGCCTGCCCACGTGGCGGGGGCACAGCCCCGTCCAGCCGTCGGCGAGCGTCCGGGCTCGCGGGCCGCGTGATCGTCGTCATGATTCGTCTCCGGTCATTGGTTCAACGCCTGGATCTCGGCCACCGGGATGGCGACGCTCTCCGAGCGGGGCGAGGCGCCGAGGTCGCCACCGCCGGGAGCGCCGACGATCGTCCAGGTCACGTTCCACCTCACGGTCGCGGTGACGAGATACGCGCCATCGGGTTCGCTCGCAGAGCTCCGGCCGTACGTGTAGGAGCAGTCGGTCGTCTGTTCCGATGCCGGTCGGCTCGCGTCGTACGGGGTGCCCGGTCCTTGGCACACGACGGTGTCGCCGTTGCCCATGTCCCAGGTGACGCTCTGCGGCGAAGCCGTCGCAGTCACCGTGACACCACCGGCGGAGGCCTGAGCCGACACCGGCGCCCACTGCGACCCGTCGATCCAGAGCCACGTGGGGACGTGGACGACGGATCCGTCGCTGGCGTCGGGGTTCATGCGGATGGCAGGAGCGGGGATGGGCACCCGATCCTCTGCCTGCGCGGCCAGCTGCGCCGGGTCGACACGGTCAACGATCCAGACGATGGAGCCAGACGTGTCGCCGTTCCCCAGGTCGCAGATCCGTCGGTACCAGCGCCCAGGCTCCTCTCCTCGGGGAGGTCCGATCTCATCTACGGCCATGTCGTCGGCGATGTCGGACATCCGGGTGTCGAGCACCGAGTACGTGCATGGGTTCTGGGCCGAGCCGCTGCCGCTGCCCCCTTCGCGAGTACCTGTGCCGGTCGCCTCGGCGCCGATCTCGTTGTCGTCGGTCCAGGCGTCGCCGCCGCCGTCTGCCCATGCCGGGGCAGCGCCGCAGAGCACGAGGGCGCCGGCGATCACGGCGGCGGCTACGAGGTGGTCTCGGGCGTGCATCCATCGCCCTCCCGCGTCATCGAGGCCACCTTCCAGCTGCCGTCCTCGAATCGGAGCTCGGCGGTGACCAGGTGGCGCACCCCGCTCTCCTGGTCGAGGCGCTCGCCCGTCTCGGCGTCGAACACGCCGCTGCGGTCGAGGTAGCAGTCGGACACGGTGGCCGTGCTGTCTGTGAACTCCACCACGACGGGTGCCAGGTCGAACTCGCCCCGGATCACCTCGCCCGCCGACAAGCGGGCCAGGAAGGCGCCGGTCACCTGCTGCAGCTGCTCGCCGGTGGCGTGCTCCTGCAACACGGGGTGCTGTGGATCCATCGGGTCGGCCGCCTCGAGGTAGGCGTCCCAGAACGCCTCGTACGCATCGAGGACGGCGGCCTCCTCATCGGAGGCTTCGCTGGTCGAGGTGGTCGACTCCTGCGCTCTCGTCGTGGTGGTCGCGGCGCTGTCGTCGTCGCCGCCACACGCTGCGCTTCCGAGCAACAGCACGGCCGCCAGGAGCCACGTCCTCCGCCCGCTGGTCAGGCTGGCATCCACGATCCCTTGTCCTCTCGATCCGAACGGCAGGCCACTGACACACGGGACGCCGAGCTGGGTACGAGAGGAGGAAGGGGGGTCCGAGACTGCAACGTGCGCGCGTCGGAAAGCCGTCTCACGCGGCATCGGCACGCTGCCGCTGCCGACCGACCTTGCACATTGGACCTGGTCGTGGCTTCGCCTCCTCGACGACACCACGCCCGCTGATCGCAAATGGTATTCCCCGGCCAAAGCGGTGTGAAGGGCTGTTTCGAGCGGTGTCACCTGGCGCACCGTGGATGAGCCGGGTCAACGGAACCCTCAACGGCACCGTCAACGACTCACCGTTGACCGACGCGGATGCGTCGACCGAGGCCGTTGTCGGTTCGATTCGGCCTCTCCCCGGGCGCGTCAGCACCCCGGTGACCTTCCCGTTGATGGTGCTCATCCACGGTCCGTTCCTCCAACGACAACGGGGAGGACCCAATGGACGATCACCCGAGGAGCCTGTTCAACGAGCTCGACCTGGACTGGAGTCGGTTCGCCCGCTCGGGCTCGGCACGCTGCTCGCTACAGCGGTGGAGGCGCCTCGAACCGGTGCTCGCGGCGTTCGAAAGCGTCGAGACCCTGCTCGCAGGACTTCGATCCCGAAAGGACCTCGATCACCGCGACGTCGTCTGGTTCGCGCTGCTGCGGATCGCGCGGACTGACACGGACGCCCGCCGGGTCGCGCTGTTCGCCCTGTGGCCCGGCCTGAACGTCGTCGCCCAGCGCTACGGCCGCCGGTGGGACTACGACGACACCGCCGCCGAGGTCATTGCCGCCGCCCTCGAACGCATCGCGTCGTATCCGATGCACAGGACCTCCAGCCCCGCCGCCAACATCGTCCTGGACGTCCGCAACCGGCTCCACACACTTCGGCGACGCGAGGAAGCGCTGTCAGAAGTCACCGGTGCCACTCTCGATGTAGACGCTGCGGCGTGCGTACCGACCGCAGCGCAACCTGGCTCGGCCGCGGAGCTTGTGGAGCTGCTGCGTGACGGCATCGAGGCCGGCTGCGTGACGCGACGCGGGGCGAAGCTGATCCTGTTCCACCGCGTGCTCGGCACCCCGACGCACGAGGTGGCCAGTCTGGAGGGACGCCGGGCGGCCGCTGTCCGGAAGGCCAGAGAGCGCGCCGAGGCCGCGCTGGTGGCCGCCGCGGGAGCCGTCGCATGAGCGGCGTGGACACCGCGCACCATGGCGACCGCACCCCCCTCCAGGACGTCCTCGCGATCAGCGTGGAGTCGGCCGCCGAGCTCCTCGGGATCTCCCGCAGCTTCGCCTACGAGCTCTGTGCCCGGGGCGAACTACCAACCCTCCACCTGGGTCGACGGGTCGTTGTCCCGCGCCACGCCCTCATGGCGCTGGTCGAGTCTGCGGAACGCAATGGTCGGCAGTAGGAGCCGGTCGAACCGGGCCAGCGCAGTTCGATGCACCTGGGGCTAGCCGTCCTGCGCGGCATCGGTGGAACCTCGACCCGTGAAGATGATCGCTCCGAGCTGCTCCGCCGCCGCAGCATGGATGCCATCGACAACGTGTGAGTAGCGGTCGAGGGTCAACTGAACAGTCGAGTGGCCGAGGCGCTCAGAGACCACCTTCGGATGGATGCCAGCGGTCAGCGCGAGGGTCGCTGAGGTGTGGCGGAGATCATGGAGGCGAATCGGTGAGAGGCCCGCTCGTCGGTACCGGACCCCGAACGACCGCGAGACGTGTTGCGGTTGGAGTCGGGTGCCGTCCGGCCTTGTGAACACCAGCTCGCTCCGGCCTCCGAGTCCAGCGGCCAAGCGCTCCTCGGCCTGTCGCCGGCGATGGTCCACAAGGGCTTTGGTGGTCTCCACGTCGAGCGTCACGGAGCGCTTCCCCTTGGCCGACTTCGGGTCCGAGCTCTGAACGTCGTAGTTGACCTCGACGCTGCCACGCCGGACAGCGACCCGCCCCGCTGAGGTGTCCACGTCGTCCCAGCGCAGCCCGAGGACCTCACCTCGCCGCATGCCCGTGGTGCACAGCAGCACCCACATCGCGTAGAGGCGATCGTCCTCCACCGATGCCAGGAAGGCGCGCACCTCATCGGCCGTCCACGTCGCCATCTCGGTGTCGGCCTTGCGGGGCGGGGCGACGTTGGCCGCTGGGTTACGGGCGAGCAGCCCCCACCTCACGGCGTCACCGAACGCCTTGGAGACGATGCGGTGGACGTAGCGCACGGACGTCGGCGAGAGCCCGCGAGACGTCTTGCCCTTGCGGTAGCCGGAGGCGAGCAGCTCGCCGTAGAGGGCCGAGAGCTCGAGGCCCGTCACCTTGACCAGCCGGACATGCCCCAGTGTGGGCACGACGTGGATCTCCAGCATGTTCCGGTACGAGGCGGCGGTCGTCGGCTTGATCGTCGACTCAGTCGCCGTCAGCCACCGCTCGACGAACTCGGAAACAGTCGTCGAGCCGGCGTCCGCGTAATCGCTGGTTCGAACCCGATCGACGAGCTGTCGAAGCGCGTCCTCACACGCACGTCTGGTCGGGAAGCCACCGACCTGCTTGTACCGCTTCTTCCCGGTGACCGCATCTCTTCCGAGATACACGGTGTAGGACCACGTCTTGCCTCGCTTGAACACGCCGCCACGCACGGCACGCCTCCTCTGTTCCAGGAGATACGTGCATCACGGCGGGCCGTTCGCGACATCAGAGCCGAGCTCCGGCTACGGGAGACTTGCGAGGGACTCGCGTCCTCCTCCCGCTGAGGGCCCACCGTCAGTGGCCTACGCCACTGACCAGGGACTTCTTGCGCGCTCGGAGGGACTCGAACCCCCAACCTTCTGATCCGTAGTCAGATGCTCTCTCCAATTGAGCTACGAGCGCTGGGTTGGACGTGAGACTCTACCGGAGGGGTGCCCCGGCGGTCGATCCGAGACCTCAGTCGGCCAGGCTCACGTGGCCTTCCTCGGTCTTGATCTCCTTGCCGTTCTTCTCGAGCGCCACGACGAGGCCGTCGCC
>DATCYI010000351.1:0-2181 GCA_036570385.1 Acidimicrobiales bacterium
CCGAGCTCAGTGCCCGTGCCGAGCCCCCCACGTGCGTGCTGCTCGGTTCGGCCGTGCCCCGGTTCTTCTCCGGCGGCCGCGACACCGAGGAGGCCCGCTCGACGGCCCCCGACGACCTCGCCCGCCGCCGACAAACCGTCACACGCCTGTACCGGCTGCTCTTCGACTTGCCGATGCCGGTGATCGCGGTGATCGATGGCTACGCCCTCGGCGCTGGGATGGTGATCGCGTCGCTGTGCGACCTGCGCATCGCGTCGGACGAGGCCCGCTTCGGCCTGCCCGAGATCGCCGGCGGCACCGTGGGCGGCGCCCGCCACCTCCTGCGGGTGCTCCCGCAGGGCACCGTCCGCCACCTCGCCCTCACCGGCGAGCACCTGAGCGCGGAGCGGGCCCGCGAGCTCGGGTTCGTCGAGCAGGTCGTGCCTAGCGCGTCGCTGTGGGACCAGGCCGACCGCCTCGCCGCCTCGATCTGCGGGTTCGACCCCTCCGTCACTGCCAAGGTAAAGCAGGTGCTGAACGAGACGGAGGAGCTCCCCCTCTGGGACGGCTTCGCCCACGAGCTCGCCGCCGGCACGGTCGGCCCCCGACGACAGCTGAGCGCCCATCCCGGCCAAGTCTCGCCGACCGAGTGATCGACGTCTCTCGGACTAGCTCGGCGACCAGTGACCCATCGGCAACGTCAGTCCCCTCCCAACGGCTGCTCAGGCCGTCGGTCGTTCGGGGCCGAGGGGCAGGGAGGCGAGCTCGACGTCCGCCTCGGGCTCCACGGCTGACTCCACCGCGGGGACGACCTGCGGGTGCGTGTGGACCATGTTGACCAGGCGGCCGAGCGGGCGGCGGGCGGCGGTGGCCGTCGCACCGAGCATCACACCACCCAGCGCCAACGTCACCCGCGTGCCTGCCAGCTCCGACACGCCACCCGCCACAAGCGAGCCGAACGGCTTGGCGCCGATGACCGCTGTAGACCAGAGGCCCGAGACCGTGCCCCTGGCCTGGTCCGGCGTGCTCACGAGGAGGAGCGAGTTGGCCAGCGCCAGGAAGGCCACGCAGCACGCGCCCAGCGCCGGCAGCACCACCAGCTCGACGGCTAGGTGGGGCGCCCCGGCCGCCAGCGCGAGTAGGACGGCCACCGCGGCCGAGATGGCGAGGAGCAACCGGGCCGACGGGCTCCCGAACATGGCGGCGACAAGCCCTCCCACCACCGCGCCCAGCCCGAAGGAGACGCTCACCCAGCCGTAGGTGGCCGCGCCGCCGTCGAACACCTGCGTGGCCACAAGTGGCAGCGTCACCTCGAACTCGAAGACGAAGATGCCGAACACTGCGATGAGGCCGAGCAGCCAGCACACGGGCGGACCGAGCTCCGCCAACGTGGCGAAGGGCCAAGCGGATCGGCTCGAGGTGGCGGGCGGGCGCACGTGCCGGGCCCGGATGGTCGACATCACCGCACACAGCGTCAGGTAGCTCAGACCGTTCACCACAAAGCAGGCGCCGGTGCCCACCGTGGCGATGAGCAGCGCTGCCACGGCCGGGCCGATCACGCGCCCAGCACTGGTGACCACCGAGTTCACGCTCAGCGCGTTGGTGATGGCCTCCGCCCCGACGAGATCGAGCGCGAAGAGGCTGCGGGCCGGGCTGTCGAAGGCGAGGGTGATGCCGTTGAGGCAGGCGGCCAGCGCCACCATCGGCACCGTCACCACGCCTAGCAGGGTCACGAGGCCGAGGAGGAGGCCGATGCAACCCGCAGCCCCGTTGGCGACGATGAGCACCTTGCGACGGTCGCGCTCACCGGCGAAGGCGCCGGCACGGGCACCGAGGAGCAGCACAGGGAGGAACTGCAACGCGGAGACGACACCGAGCGCCACCGCGCTGTCGGTGAGATCGAGCACGAGCCAGCTCTGACCGGCCACCTGGGCCAGGTTGCCGGCCATCGAGAAGATCTGGCCGCCGATGTAGCGCCGATACTCGGGGACAGCGAGCGCGGGGAACCGGGTCTGGCGCTCTCCCCCCTCGACATGCTGCTCCCGACCTCGCCCCAGCGCCCCCACGCCCGATCAGACGGGGGTGGTCGGCTGATCACGGCGGGGCATGGCTGGCTAGGATACACACAGAGCATTTAGATACCTAGATATGTCTCGATGAGACGGGGGCACGATGAGCACGAACGTGGGGCCTGGTGACGGC
>DATCYI010000352.1:0-6347 GCA_036570385.1 Acidimicrobiales bacterium
CGCGGGACCCCCGTCGAAGTCGCTGACGACCGCGCCGGCCTCGGAGGCGATGAGCCCGCCTGCCGCGAGGTCCCACGGGGCCAGACCCCGCTCGTAGTAACCGTCGACCCGCCCGCAGGCGACCGAGCAGAGGTCGACCGCGGCGGCGCCGAAGCGCCGGATGTCGCGGACCTCCGGCAGCACGTTGACGAGCACCTCGGCCTGGGCTCGCCGGCGGTCCGCCTCGTAGGAGAAGCCGGTGGCGATGAGGGACGCGGCCAGCTGGTCGGCGTCAGAGGTGCTGATGGGCTCGCCGTCGCGGGTCGCCCCGCCGCCGAGGGTCGCGGCGAACAGCTCGTTCCGCACGACGTCGAGCACCACTCCGGCCACGACCGCACCGTCGAGCTCAGCGGCGATCGACACGTTGAACCCCGGCAGCTCGTAGAGGTAGTTGGTGGTGCCGTCGAGGGGATCGACGATCCAGCGGACGCCGCTCGTGCCCGCGACGTCCGTGCCCTCCTCGCCCAGCATGCCGTCGTCGGGTCGGGCTCCGAGGAGCCCCTCGACGATGAGCGCCTCGCTGGCCCGGTCCATCTCCGTGACCATGTCGGTGAGCGTCGACTTGGTGGCGACCTCGGCCCGCACCAGGCCCAGGGCCCCGCCGAGCAGCGCTCCGGCCCGCCGGGCCACGCCCTCCGCCAGCTCCCTCAGCTCCACGGGGTCGACCATGGGCCGACGCTACCGGTGCGCGTCGAATGGTGTCTGACACCATTCGACGCGCGGTGGGTCAAGTGGGGAAGCGGAGCCGACGGAACGCCTCTGCGGGGCCGATGCCGGCCCGGCGACCCTCCTCGACGGCGCGGTGCTCGAGCAGCTCGCCGACCAGGGCCGGATCGTCGCCCAACCGGCTGGCGTGGCAGCTGACGGCCGCGACCTTGCGATCGAGCACGGCGCCCACCTCCACCCACGCGTCGGCTTCGAGGGTGCCGCTCAGCAGCACCAGGCCCACCTGGTGAGCGGGCCCGGCTCCGGGCACGTAGAGCGGGCTGGCGGCAGGCACCAGCGAGTCGAGGACCGCCCAGCCCAGCTCGCGGTGGTCACGGTGGTTCACGTAGCTGTCCCCGAAGAAGACGGCCGTGGGGTCGGGTGCGATCAGCGCGTCGGGTCGCAGTCGCCGGATCGCCTCGATGAGCCGCTCGCGCAGCACGGCATCGTTGTCGATCTCGCCGTCCGGGTAGCCGAGGTGCTCCACGCCGGCGAGGCCGAGCACGGCGGCGGCCTCGGTGACCTCGTCGGCCCGGCGGGCCGCGAGCTCGTCGGGGTCGGTGGCCGGGTCGCTGCTGCCCTTGTCGCCTCGGTTCGCGATGACTAGGTGAACCTCGCTGCCGCCCCTCGTCCAGCGGGCCAGGGTGCCGCCGCAGCTCACCTCGGGGTCGTCGGGGTGGGCGAAGACCGCCAGAGCCCGCAGCGGGACGTCGCGCTCGATCACGGCCGCGGTCGCTCCAGCAGCTCGAGGAGCTCCTTGGGGTGCGCGAGCACGATGTCGCCCGGCTCGGGCTCCACCCGGGCGTTCCAGCCGGCCAGCACGAAGGCGACGCCGGCTTGAGCCGCGCACCGACGGTCGTGGGCGGTGTCGCCCGTGAAGACGACCTCCTCGGGACCGAGCCCGAGCGCCTCCAGTACGGGCTCCAGCCGCTTGGGACCGCCGCCGAAGTCCTCGGAGAACATCGTGAGCTCAGGAGTCCAGCCGAGGCGGGCCAGCTCGGCGTCGCCGGAGGTCCGTGTCTTGTTGGAGCACACCGCCCAGCGATCCAGGCCCGACAGGAGCTCGTCCACGCCGGCGAAGGCCAGCGAAGCCGACACGTCGTAGATCTCGATGTACGCGTCGACGGTGATGCCGGCGAGCTCGCAGGCCTGCCCCAGCGGCAGGCCCAGCGGCGGCACGCGGTCGGGATCGACGCCGAGGCTGGCGAAGGGGGCCATGAGGGCGGCGTCGGAGTCGACGAGGGTCCCGTCGAGGTCGAAGATCGGGGTGAGGGGCACGGCGCTAGCTGTCGTTGCGCTGCTCGACGGTGCGCCACTCGCCCATGGCCCGCAGAGCGAGGATGGCCACCACGCCGACGCCCACCGCTCCGATAACGGCGCCGAGCAGGCCTACGCCCCCTGCCACCGTTGTGCAGTCGTCGGTGCACTGCAGGTCGGTGAAGCCGTAGCCGATCAGCCCACCGCAGACCCCGCCGACCAGGATCGCCACGAACGCCAGGATCCGGGCCCCCATCGGCGGCAGCGAGCTCGGCGTGTACGGAGCGGGACCTTCGGAGAGATCGCTGAGGTCGTCGGGGGGCGTGTCCATCGGAGCGCCAGCGTAGGAGTCGGGGGCGAAAGGTTCGAACTCGGCGCCGCAGCGGAGTTGGGGCGGGCCGCAGGCGCAGACCTAGCGTCACGGCCTGTGACCGATGTGACCTGGCTGGGGTACCGCACCTTCGATCGCGAAGAGTGGTCCCAGCTGCGCCGGTCGACGCCCCTGCCCTTGCGAGCCGACGAGCTCGAGGCGCTGGGCGGGCTCAACGACCGCCTGGACATGCACGAGGTCACCGACGTCTACCTGCCGCTGTCGCGGTTGTTGAACCTCAGGGTCGCGGCGACCCAGAACCTCCACCGCACCACGGGCACGTTCCTCGGCCGCCCGCTCCAGCGGGTCCCGTTCATCATCGGCCTCGGCGGCAGCGTCGCGGTCGGCAAGAGCACCACCGCTCGGGTCCTCCAAGCGCTGCTCGCCCGCTGGCCCGACCACCCCCGCGTGGACCTCGTCACCACCGACGGCTTCCTGCGCCCGAACCGGGTGCTGGAGGAGCGGGGGATCATGGATCGCAAGGGTTTTCCCGAGAGCTACGACGTGCGGCGGCTCATCGCGTTCCTCGAGGAGGTGAAGCGCGGCGAGCCCGAGGTGATGGCGCCCGTCTACTCCCACGTCGTCTACGACATCGTGGAGGGCGAGCAGCAGGTGCTCCGCCAGCCCGACATCGTGATCCTCGAGGGCCTCAACGTCCTCCAGACGGGCATCGGCAGCGTCGATGAGGCCCGGTTCGTGTCCGACTGGTTCGACTTCTCGATCTACGTCGACGCGGACGAGGCCGACATCGAGCGCTGGTACGTCGAGCGCTTCTTCGCGCTGCGCCGCACCGCGTTCAACGACGAGACGTCGTTCTTCCGCCACTTCGCGGCCCTCAGCGACGACGAGCTCAAGGCGACGGCGCGAGGGATCTGGGGCTCGATCAACCGCCCGAACCTCCGCGAGAACATCCTCCCGAGCCGGTCCCGGGCCGACCTCGTGCTCGAAAAGGGCCACGATCACGACGTCCGGCGGGTGCGCCTCCGGGTGAGGTAGCAGCGCGGCGGTGCTGCCGAGCCGTGCGAGGCCGCCCCGCGCGAGGATGTAGCCATGCGTGACTGGGTCGTCGGTGGGGCGCTCATCGTGAGCGACGAGGGCCTCCTGCTGGTGCAGAACCGGCGTCGCAACGGCGCGCACGACTGGACGCCACCCGGCGGTGTGATCGACGAGGGCGAGAGCCTCATCGACGGCCTGACGCGCGAGGTCAGGGAGGAGACCGGCCTGCGCGTGACCGAGTGGTCGGGCCCGCTCTACGAGGTGCGCTGCGAGGCGCCCGACCTCGGCTGGCGACTGCGGGTCGAAGCCCACCTGGCCGTCCGCTACGAGGGTCACCTGCACATCGACGATCCCGACGGCATCGTCGTCGACGCCCGCTTCGTCGATCCCGCCACCTGCCGGACCCACCTCGACGGCGGCCACCCGTGGGTCTGCGAGCCGCTCAACGAGTGGCTGACCGAGCGGTGGGAGCACCCCGAGCGCCGCCCCTACGGGTTCCACGTGGCGGGCGCCGACCCGGGCACGCTGGTGGTAACCCGCGCCGACCCGTGAGCGCGCAGGGCGACCGCCCGGGCCGCACGATCCTGCACGTCGACATGGATGCCTTCTACGCATCCGTGGAGCAGCGCCGAGACCCTGCGCTGCGAGGCAAGCCGGTGATCGTCGGCGCCCCCGGCGCCCGAGGTGTCGTCGCGGCGGCCAGCTACGAGGCGCGCGTATTCGGCATCCACTCGGCGATGCCCTCGGTCAGGGCCCAGCGCCTCTGCCCCCACGCGATCTTCGTGGCCGGCGACCACGACCACTACGCCGAGGTGAGCAAGGCGGTGATGGCGATCTTCGCCGAGTACACGCCGCTGGTGGAGCCGATCTCGCTCGACGAGGCCTTCCTCGACGTCAGCGGGAGCCGGCGCCTCCACGGTGACGGCCCCACCATCGCGGCAGCCATCCGCTCCCGCATCCTCGAGCAGGAGCGCCTCACGTGTGCCGTCGGGGTGGCCCCCACCAAGATGCTGGCCAAGCTCGCCTCAGAGGCGGCCAAGCCGCGCGTCGGCCGCACCGGCGCAGAGCCGGGCCTCGGCGTGAAGGTCGTCGAGCCGGGGGAGGAGCTCGCCTTCCTGCACCCCCTGCCCGTCCAGGCGCTGTGGGGCGTCGGCCCCAAGACGCTCGAGAAGCTCCAGCGGCTCGGGATCGACACCGTCGGCGACCTCGCCGGCCTCGACGAGCGCACCGCCGTCGCGAGCCTCGGCGCGGCCAACGGCGTGCACCTCCGACGCCTGGCTCTGGGGATCGACGAGCGCGAGGTGGTGCCCGACCAGCGCCCCAAGTCGATCGGTCACGAGGAGACCTTCGCCCGCGACCACCATCGCATCGACACGCTGCAGCACCAGATCGTGCGGCTCGGCGACTCCGTGGCCGCCCGCCTCCGAGGTGCCGCCGTCGCCGGTCGCACCGTCACGATCAAGGTCAGGTTCCACGACTTCCGCACGATCACCCGGTCGGTCACCCTGCCCTCGGCCGTCGACACCGGCCCCGACGTCATCCGCGCGGCCACCGAGCTGCTCGGGAAGGTCGACCCCTCGCCTGGGGTGCGCCTGCTCGGGGTGCACGTGAGCCAGCTGGTGGAGGCGAGCGCCCGCCAGCTCAGCCTCGACGAGCTCGACGCGCCCAGCTGGGACGACGCCACGGCGGCCGTGGACGCGATCCGGGCCCGCTACGGCGACGGAGCGATCGTGCCCGCCTCGCTGGCCGGCCCGGAGGGGATCCGGGTCAAGCGCCGAGGCGACCAGCAGTGGGGACCCACCGAGCTGGCGCCCCGCGAGAGGCCCTAGGACACGGGCCGCCTGCCTGCGTTGTCCGCCCTGCGGGGCTGTGGGAAGATGGGCTCGACCCCGAGCAGATGGGGTACGCCAGCCGCACCGAGGACGGGTCAGAAGGGTCGAAGGGAGGCAACGTGCCGCTTTCCGAGGATGAGGAGCGGATCCTCAGCGAGATCGCCCAGCAGTTCTATGCGGACGATCCGCAGTTCGCCCGCGAGGTGGGCGAGACCACCCTCTACACCCACACCGTCCGACGCATGAAGTGGTCGGGCCTCGGCTTCGTGGCCGGCGCGGTCTTCCTGGTGGCGGCCCTCTCCACCAGCTACCTGGTCGCCTTCGCCGGCTTCCTGGTGATGCTCGGCTGCGCCCTCTACTTCGAGCGCAACCTGCGCAAGCTCGGCAAGGCCGGCCTCGAGCAGGTGTCGAAGTCGATGCGCACTGCAGGCCTCCGTGACGCCTTCGGAGGAGCGACCGGTCGGATGCGCGAGCGCTTCCGCCGCAACGACGACCCCTCGTAGCCGCGCTGCCGCGAGGCTCAGGACACGAGCCCGCGCTCCGACTCGAGGTCGGCGCGCACGGTCGTGGTGATCCGGCGATGGGCGGCCCGGCGCCGGACCTGCCAGGCGCTCAGCAGCGGGCGGGCGTCAAGCCAGCGGCGCACCCGCGGCACGAGCGGAGCGACGGAGCGGGCCTCGGCCCTGATCGCCTTCATCGCCTCCTCGGCCTCCTCGGCCTCGTCGTCGTCGGCGCCGTGGGACGAGTACGCCGACACCTCCAAGCGGTCTGCGAGCAGGGCCACGTGATCGGAGGCCCCCGGCAGGAGCCGTGACAGCGCCGCCGAGCGCTCCTGGTACGTGTCGCTCGGTCGCTCGCGGAAGCCGACGACCACCGCGTCCTCCACCGTCGACGTCCAGGCGGCCTGGATCCGCTCGGTCGGAGTGGTGGCGCGGCGTCGCCGCAGCGAGCGCCGTGCCCAGAGCGTGGCGGGGACGAGCACCACGTAGAGCAGGCACAGGAGGACCACGGCGGGCACGAGGAAGCGCAGGGGCCGCCACAGGTAGCGACTGAGGATGGAGCTGCTCGCGTCGTCGACGGCCGCGTCCTCTGCTGCGCCACCGACGGTGTCGAGCTGCGCATCGGGGTTCCGCGGGGTGGTGACCGGA
>DATCYI010000353.1:0-5802 GCA_036570385.1 Acidimicrobiales bacterium
GTGCGCCTGCGGCACCCGCACGGGCCCTCCGAGCCGGCGGCCGCGATCCGGCTCTGGGAGGCAGACGTGGTGACGCCGGTGCCGCTGCCCGAGTGGCTGGCGGGGTCCGGGGCTCCGATCCGCTACGGGTGCACCGACAGCGCCTGGCCCATCGACGCCTACCAGACGGTGTTCGCGCACCCCGGCCGGCTCGACCCCGGACTGGGCTCCGCCGAGATGCCCTCAGCGGCCCGTCCGTTCACACCCGAGCTGGTCAGCGCCCTGGTGGCCGCGGGCGTGGTGCTCGCGCCCATCGCGCTCCACACCGGCGTGTCGTCGCCCGAGTCGCACGAGCCGCCCTACGCGGAGCGCTACCGGGTGCCGGCGACCACGGCCCGGCTGGTCAACGAGGCCCACCGGGCCGGCCATCGGGTGGTGGCGGTGGGCACCACGGCGACCCGGGCGCTGGAGACCGACGCTCGCCGCGGGCGCTCTCGTCCCGGCGAGGGCTGGACAGAGCTGGTGATCACCCCCCAACGGGGCCTCGAGGTGGTCGACGGGATCATCAGCGGCTGGCACGAGCCCGAGGCCAGCCACCTGCACCTGATGCAGGCCGTCGCCGGCCGGTCCCTGCTGGAGTCCAGCTACGCGGCAGCGCTCGACGGGCGCTACCGCTGGCACGAGTTCGGCGACCTCCACCTCGTCCTCCCCTGACCAACCACACCGTTCTGGGGATGGCAGATCGCGACATGCGTGATCTGCCACCCCCAGTTCCGTGGTTCAGAGGCGGGGTGGGGGCGGCGGTGGCCGCTCGGCGGCCGTGTGGTCAGCCGCGGAGGGTGGCGGGGAGGGTCGACTGGACGTGGTCGATGACCTGCTGGCGGACCGCGGCGACGTCGGCGTCGGTGAGGGTGCGGTCGGGGGCCTGGAGGCGCAGCGCGTAGGCCAGGCTGCGGTGACCGTCGGGCGTGGACGCACCGCGGAACACATCGAAGAGCCGGACGGTCCAAAGCAGCTCGCCGGCTGACGACCGGATGGCATCCTCGACCGTCGACGCGGGCACGTCGTCGGCCACCTCGAAGGCCAGGTCGATGTCGCTGCTCGGGAACAGGCTGAAGGACCGGAACGGTCGATCGCCATGGGGCAGGGCCAGAGCCACGTCGAGGTCGACCTCAACGTACGCGACCCGCTCGCCGATGCCGTGGGCGTCGAGCACGCCGGGGTCGATCTCGCCGAGGCGACCGACCTCGACCTCGCCGACCCAGAGCCGGGCCGCCCGCGTCGGGTGGAGGCCGGGCAGGTCCGCGTTCTCCACGCGGGCACCGTCGAGGCCCAGCACCTCGGCCACGAAGCTCCACAGGTGCACGGCCTCGGTGGCGTCCATGCCGGCCAGCACCGCGGCGAACACCTCGCGCTCGTCGGGCAGCTCCGCATCGGGCTCGGCCGACCGGTTGAACGTGTGGCCGATCTCGAAGAGGCGGGCGCCGTGGTTTCGGTGCGACCAGTTGTAGGCCACCGCGCCGACCAGGCCCGGCAGCAGCGAGGTGCGCAGCACCGATTGCTCGGCGACCAACGGGTTGGCGATGGTGATGCCCTCGTCGGGCAGCCCGCAGCGGGTGAGCTCGCCCGGGGCGAGGAACGGCATGGGCATGGCCTCGGACAGCCCGCGCCCCACCAGCGCCGAGCGCAGGGTCCGCCGGTCGAGCTGGCGCTCGGTGAGCGACCCCGTGGTGGCGCCTCGAGGCAGCGTCTTGCCCAGCGCGTCGTAGCCGTGGTGGCGGGCCACCTCCTCGATCACGTCGATCTCGGTGGCCGAGTCGTACCGCCACGACGGGATCTGCACCTCGAGCTCGTCGCCCGCCGGCGTGGTGGTGAAGCCGATCGGGTCGAGCAGCTCGGCCATGCGCTCGGGGCTGATCTCGCTGCCGAGGAGCTTGGTGACCCGGCTGGGCCGCAACCGCACCGGCGGGCGCTCGGGCAGGGTTCCGGTGGCCAGCGCGACGCCATCCTCCAGCGGCGCGCCGAGCAGCTCGGCGAAGCGGCGCATGGCGAGGTCGACGATCTCCGGGTCGGCGCCCTTCTCGAAGCGCGCCGAGGCTTCCGAGCGCAGCTTGTGGCGCCGTGACGACTTCACGATCCCGATCGGGTGGAACCAGGCCATCTCGAGCAGGACGTCGGTGGTGGCGTCGTCGATCTCGCTCGACGCGCCGCCCATGATCCCTGCGAGCCCGATCGGAGCATCGGTCCCGTCGCAGATCAGCAGGTCCTCGGGGGTCAGGGTGCGCTCGACGTCGTCGAGGGTGGTGAGGCGCTCACCGTCCTTCGCGGCGCGCACGCGGAAGCCCGGTCCGGCCACCTTGGCGAGGTCGTAGGGGTGGCTCGGCTGGCCCAGCTCGAGCATCACGTAGTTCGAGACGTCGACCACGTTGTTGATCGAGCGCATGCCGAGCAGGGCCAGGCGCGCCGCCAGCTTGGGGTCGCCGGCGCCCACGCTGACGCCTCGCAGCACGCGGGCTTCGAAGCGGCCGCAGCGGGCGGGCTCGGTGATCTCCACCGACACGCCGCTGACCAGCTCTGCAGCGACGGTCCGTGGTGTCGAATCGGGCAGCGCGAAGGGCAGGCGCAGGCGCGCCGCCAGGTCGCGGGCGACACCGGCGATCGACATGGCGTCGGGTCGGTTGGGGTTGATCTCGAGGTCGTAGAGGACGTCGGGCTCGATGCCCAGCGCCTCGGTGACCGGCGTGCCGGGATCGAGGTGCGCCGGCAGGAGGTAGATGCCGTCGTGGTCGTCGCCGAGGCCGAGCTCGCGCGACGAGCACAGCATCCCGTTGGACCAGACGCCCGCCATCTTCCGGCGGCCGATCTCCATGCCATTGGGCATGACCGTGCCGATGGTGGCCAGCGGCACGAGGTCGCCGGCGGACATGTTGAACGCGCCGCAGCCGATCTCGAGCGGCTCGCCGTCACCGGCGTCGACGATGACCTGGTGGATCTTGTTGGCGCCCTCGATGGGCCGCGTCTCGAGGACCTTGGCGACGACGATCCCGTCGAGGCCCTCGCCCACCCGCTCCATCGACTCCACGGGGGTGCCGAGATCGCTCAGCACGTCCCCGAGCGCGACCGGGTCCCCCGAGAACGGGGCGAAGTCCCGCAACCAAGAGAGCAGAACCTTCAAGACGAGCCTCCAGCGGCGTGGTCGGGCTTTCGGCGGGGGGCGTGGGGGGCAGAGGCTCCGCCGGAGCCCCCCACCGGCGAAGGGGCGGCTCCGCCGACCCCGTAGCAGCGGGCGATCAGCGCGCCGGCGAAGCCGGCGCCCCGCACAGATCGGAGGAGCTCGCCGAAGGCGAGGGACGACGAAGCCATCAGAACTGCGAGAGGAAGCGGGTGCCGTTGGTGAAGAGGAGCCGCAGGTCGTCGACGCCGTGGCGGGTCATGGCCAGGCGGTCGATGCCGAAGCCGAAGGCGAAGCCCTGCCACTCCTCGGGGTCGATGCCGCAGTTCGAGAGCACGTTCGGGTGCACCATCCCGCAGCCGCCGAGCTCGAGGAACGAGCCATCGGGGCGGATGATGTCGAACTCGGCCGACGGCTCCGTGAAGGGGAAGTAGGCCGGGCGCAGCCGCGACGAGAAGGCACCGCCGAAGTAGGCCTTGGTGAAGGCGTCGATGGTGCCGGCGAGGTCGGCGAAGGTGATGTCGCGATCGATCACCAGGCCCTCGATCTGGTGGAACACCGGCATGTGGGTGGCGTCGGGGGTGTCCTGGCGGAACACGCGGCCGGGCATCACCGAGTAGAAGGGCGGCTCCTGGCCGATCATGACCCTGGCCTGGACCGGGGAGGTGTGGGTGCGCAGCAGGGTGGATCCCGGCTCGCCCATCTCCACGTACATGGTGTCGTACATGTCCCTGGCCGGGTGGTCGGGTGGGAAGTTGAGGGCGCCGAAGTTGTGCCAGTCGGTCTCGACCTCTGGGCCCTCGGCGACGGTGAAGCCCATCCCGACGAACACGTCCTCGAGCCGCTGGATGGCCTGGGTGACGAGGTGGAGGTGCCCGGCTCCGGCGCGCGGGACGACCTCCGTCAGGTCGAGGCGCTCGGCCTCCAGCGTGCGACGCCGCTCCACGGCCTCCAGCTCGCCGCGCCGAGCCGCGATGGCGGAGTCGAGGGCGTCGCGCACGCGGTTGATGGCGGCCCCGACGCTGCGGCGGCCCTCGTGGTCGAGGCCGGCCAGCTTGGCCTTGTAGCCCGCGAGCTGGCCCTTCTTGCCGAGCAGCTCGGCGTCGAGGGCCCGCAGGTCGTCGAGGGTTCCCGCCTCCGCGATGCGGGGAGCGGCACCCGACTCGATGAGCTCGATGTCCTCTAGCAGCGCTTCGTCGGCCATGTGGGGCAGATGCTCCCCGCTCAGGCGGGGGCGTCGCCAATCGGTTCCGCGACCCCGGAGGCGTCGAGGTCGCCGTGGAGCCGCTCGAAGCTGTCGGTCGGCAAGGTGAAGCAGAACGTGCTCCCCTCCCCCAGCACCGACGACGCCGTGAGCTCGCCACCGTGGGCCTCGACCAGGCCCCGGCTGATCCAGAGCCCCAGGCCCGTGCCGCTCGGGCGACCGTGGTCGCGCCGGAAGAACTTGGTGAACACGCGTGGCAGGTCGTCGGCCGGGATCCCCTCGCCGACGTCGCGCACCGACACCGCCACCGTCGAGTCGCGCCGCTGGCCGGTGATCGCCATGCCGGTGGGGCTGCCGTACTTGGCGGCGTTCTCGACGAGGTTCGTGAGGACCTGCTCGACCTTGTCGGGGTCGGCGTAGACGGTCGGGACGTCGGAGCCGAAGGAGACGTCGCAGCGCAGCTCGGGGATGGCCATCTGCACCTTCTCGATCACCGTCGCCGCCAGGGCAGGCAGGTCGACCATCGTGCGGCGCAGCACGAGCCGGCCGGTCTCCAGGCGGGAGATGTCGAGCAGCTCGGTGACCAGGCGGGTGACGCGGTCGGCGTCGTG
The DNA here is from genome assembly GCA_036570385.1 of Acidimicrobiales bacterium. Taxonomy (GTDB): domain Bacteria; phylum Actinomycetota; class Acidimicrobiia; order Acidimicrobiales; family VFJN01; genus VFJN01. Next base: position 4,967 of record DATCYI010000353.1, read on the forward strand.
GTGCACCTGTTCGAGCATCGTCAGCTTCTGCTCGTCGCGGAGCCGGTCCCACCGGCTGAGCATGAGCGAGGTGTAGCCCTTCACCGAGGTGAGCGGGCTGCGCAGCTCGTGGGAGACCGTGGAGATGATGGCGATCCCGCTGCGCTCGCCGGACGGGCGCAGGGCGAGGACGATCGTGTCGTCGGAGGTGCGGATCGTGACGGTGGCTGGGACCTCTGTGCCGTCGCTGCGACGGAAGCGCAGCTCGAGCTCGCCCGTGGCGCCAGGCAGGCCGTCGCGCAGGGCCGGCGCGCCGCCCGGGCCACGGACGTCGAACGCCTCACCGATCGGGCGGCCGAGCTGGTCGCGAGCATCGGCCCCGAGCACCTCGAGCGCCGCGGCGTTGATCGCAAGGAGGCGCCGCTCGGCATCGAGCACCAGCACCGCGTCGGGCAGCGCGTCGAGTGCGACGGTGCTGGGAGCGGAGGTCATCGGCCGCTCCGCCGCTGACGCAGCGCCTCGAAGCACAGGATGGAGCCGGCCATGGCCACGTTGAGGGACTCGGAGCGGCCGGCCATCGGGATGGTGAGCGCGAGGTCGACCCGTTCGAGGACCTCAGCCGGCAGCCCGTGAGCCTCGCTGCCCAGCACCAGCGCCACGGGACCGGTGAGGTCGGCAGAGTCGTAGGGCGTGCCGTCGTTCACGACCGTGGCCGCGCTGCGTACGCCGGCCTGGCTGAGCTGATCGAGCACGGTGATGACGTCTCCTCCCCCGGACACCGGCACGTGGAACAAGGCCCCCGCCGCCGCCCGCACGCACTTGGGGTTGCACGGATCGACGGAGGTGCCGCAGAACAG
>DATCYI010000354.1:0-3173 GCA_036570385.1 Acidimicrobiales bacterium
CGCCAGCCGTCCCTGGGTGCAGAGCGTCGGCGCCCGCGAGGAGGGCGTGGCGTCGGTGTCGGCCGCGGTCAGCGACCGCGCCGGTCGCGTACTCGCCGCGGTGTCGGTGAGCGGGCCCATCCAGCGCACCCCCCGCAAGCCCGGCGAGCGCTACGGCGCCCAGGTCGCCGAGGCCGCCCACCAGATCGAGTCAGCCGCCGGCCTGGTCTGACGAACCCCTTCGAACCTGCGCCCCAAACCCGCGGAAAACCGCGAGGAATGGCCGCAGGTTCGCCTGGTCTGACGAACCACCTCGAACCTGCGGCCCAAACCCGCGGAAAACCGCGAGGAATGGCCGCAGGTTCGCTAGGGGCTCGGGCGGTTGTCAGCCGAAGGCGACGACGCCGGCTACGCCGACCAGGACCAGCGCGCTGGCCAGGAGCTCGTGGCGGGTGTGGAGCTCGCCCAGGGTGCGGTGCGAGATGGCGAAGGCCAGCAGCAGCTCGACCTGGCCGAGGGTGCGGACCTTGGCGGCGTTCTCCAGCGTGACCGCCACCGCCCAGCCGGTCGACCCGCCGAGGCTCAGCACGCCGATCGGTAGCGCGGCCCGCCACGAGGCGAAGGTGCGGGCCAGCTCGGGCCGGTCGACGGCGAGCAGGTAGAGCCCGTTCACGACGGTCTGGATGGCGAGCATCGCGGTGAGGGTGAGCAGGGCGCGGTCGAACGCAGGCGCGTCGCCGAGCGTGCCCGACGCACCGCGGATCCCGACTGCCGCCACCCCGAAGAGCCCGCCGGCGATCACGCCCAGGCGCGCCGCCGGGTCGCCGGCGCGTCGCAGGATGGCGCCGAGGTCGCCGTTGCTGGCCAGCCAGGCCACGCCGACCATGCACGCCACGATCGCGACCCACCCGAGCGGGCGCAGCGGCTCGCCGAGCACGAGCGCTCCGACGATGGCGACCTGGATCACCTCGGTCTTCGAGTACACGGTGCCGACGGCGAAGCCGCGGGCCTGGAACGATCGGAGCAGAGCGATTGTCGCGGCGATCTGGGCCACGCCGGCGGTGGCGATGATCGGCCAGAACCGCGCCGGCACCTCGGGCTCCGGGTGGTCGAGGGCGCCGAACCAGGTGCCGGCCAGCAGCAGAGCCAGCGGAGCGCCGTACAGGTAGCGCACGTACCCGGCGCCGATGGGGGACAGGAGCTCGCGCAGCCGGTGCTGTCGCGACGTGCGCAGGATCTGGAACGTGGCCGCCGCGATCGTGATCGGTATCCACATGGCGGCGTCTCACATTCTAAGACGAGAGTGTCGTCAGATGAGACTACAGCATCGAACTGGGGATGGTTGATGGCCGATTTGGCGAATCGACCATCCCCAGAACCGATCGGGTCAGACGAGGCCGAGGGCGAGCATGGCGCGGCTGACTCGCAGGAAGCCCGCGATGTTGGCGCCGACCACGTAGTTGCCGGGCGACGCGAACTCCTCGGCGGTCTCGAAGCAGGTGGCGTGGATGCCGGCCATGATCTCGGCCAGGCGGGCCTCGGTGTGCTCGAAGCTCCACGAGTCGCGGCTCGCGTTCTGCTGCATCTCGAGCGCCGAGGTGGCCACGCCACCGGCGTTGGCGGCCTTGCCGGGCGCGAACGACACGCCGGCGTCGAGGAAGTGGCGAACGCCGACCGGGGTGGTGGGCATGTTGGCGCCTTCAGCGACCACCCGGCAGCCGTTGGCGATCAGGGCCAGCGCGTCGTTGCCGGAGAGCTCGTTCTGCGTGGCGCACGGCATGGCCACGTCGCAGGGCACCTGCCAGATCGTGCCGTGCTCGGCGAAGTGGGCCCCGGGGCGCCGGACGACGTAGTCCTTGATCCGGCCCCGCTCGTGGATCTTGATCTCCTTGAGCAGGTCGAGGTCGATCCCGTCCTCGTCGATCGCGGCGCCGGTGGAGTCGGACACCGCCACGACCTTGCCGCCGAGCTGGTGCACCTTCTCGACCGCGAAGATCGCCACGTTGCCGGAGCCTGACACGACGCAGGTCTTGCCGTCGAGGCTGTCGCCGCGGGCCCGCAGCATCTCCTGCGCGAAGTAGACGGTGCCGTAGCCGGTGGCCTCCGTGCGGACGAGCGCGCCGCCCCAGTCGGTGCCCTTGCCGGTCAGAACGCCCGACTCGTAGCGGTTGGTGATGCGCTTGTACTGGCCGAAGAGGAACCCGATCTCACGGGTGCCGACGCCGATGTCGCCGGCCGGCACATCGGTGTACTCGCCCAGGTGGCGGTAGAGCTCGGTCATGAGGCTCTGGCAGAACCGCATGATCTCGGCCTCGCTGCGACCCTTCGGGTCGAAGTCGGCGCCGCCCTTGCCGCCGCCGATCGGCATGCCGGTGAGGGCGTTCTTGAAGGTCTGCTCGAACCCGAGGAACTTCACGATGCCCAGGTAGACCGACGGGTGGAAGCGCAGCCCGCCCTTGAAGGGCCCGAGCGCGCTGTTGAACTCGACCCGGAAGGCTCGGTTGATGTGCGTCTCGCCGTGGTCGTCCTGCCACGGCACCCGGAAGATGACCTGGCGCTCCGGCTCGCAGATGCGCTCGATGATCTTCTGCTCTGCCAGCTCGGGGTGCTTGGCCATCACCGGCCCGAGCGACTCGAGCACCTCGCGAACGGCCTGGTGGAACTCGACCTCTCCGGGGTTGCGGTTCACCACGTCGGCGAACACGCCCTCGAGCTTCTCATCGATCACAGCAGCGTGCTCCTCACCCTGGGGACCCCGGCAGGGTAAGGAAAGCAACCCGTCAGGTTCGAATCCGCCCCTAAGAGATGGAGACGACCTCGACGGTGAGGACGGCGCCCGTGGGGGACTCGAACTGCACCTCGTCGCCGACCTTCTTGCCCACCAGCGCCTCGCCGAGCGGCGAGCGCGGGCTGATGATGTCGTGCTCGATGTCGCGCTCCTCGACGGACCCGTAGAAGTACGTGTCGATGTCGTCGTCGCCCTGGTAGCGGAGCTGCACGGTGGCGCCGGGCTCGACGATCTCGCCGTCGGTCGTGTCGACGATCTCCGCGCTCTCGAGCATCGAGGCGAGCTGGCGGATCCGGGCCTCCATCTGGCCCTGGTGGTCCTTGGCGGCGTGGTAGTCGCCGTTCTCCTTGAGGTCGCCCAGCTCGCGGGCCGCCTCGATCTTGCGGGCGATCTCGACCCGGCCCAC
>DATCYI010000355.1:0-8359 GCA_036570385.1 Acidimicrobiales bacterium
GGCCGGCCGGCGCGTGCTCGCTGCCCGCGCCTAGCCCTAGCGGTTGAGAGCTCCGGAGATGCCCGGGACCGTGCGGTCCCGGGCATCTTCGCGCTCCGATGCCGCTCCCCCGTCGCCGGCGAAGCCGTGGTGGCGCCGCCACCTCCTGCTCTGCTGCGTCGGCCTCGCCTTCGTGGTGGTGGCGCTCGGCATGGTCGTCGAGCTCCTGCGGATACGAGCCGACCTCGACGGCGGGCGCGCCGCGCTGTCGGGCCTGTCGATCGAGACGATGGGCGCCGGCCTCGTGGAGACCATCGACGGCGCCGCTGACCGGCTGGATCGCGCCGAGCACACCGCCTCGAGCAGCCCGTTCCTCGCTCCCCTCTCCGTGCTGCCGGTGGTCGGCGACCAGCTCGACGCCGTGCGCGACCTCACGGGCGTGGCCGCGAGCATCGGGGGCACCGCGCGAGAGGCTGCCGTCGCCATCGACGAGGACCTCCAGCGCGCCAGCAGCGAGCCTGCGGCGCGCCTCGATCTGCTCGACACCGTGGCGCAGCAGCTCGACGTGATCGAGGCGGCCGCGGCCGACCTCGACATCGGCGCCGAGGGACGCCTCGTCGGCCCACTGGCCACGGCGCGGGCCCAGGTGGTCGACGAGCTCGAGCAGCTGCCCGAGCGGCTCGACGAGGCACGCGGCTACGTCGGCGCGCTGTCCCGCCTGCTCGAGGGTCCGAGCCGCTACCTGGTGCTGGCCGCCAACAACGCCGAGATGCGCGGCGGGGCGGGCATGCCCCTGTCGGGCGGCGTCGTCACCTTCGCCGGTGGCGACGTCGACTTCGGCGAGTTCGAGCCTCTGGCCAACCGCCACGTGCCGGCGGTGGTCGACGCGGCCTCCGAGGAGCTGCGCTCGACCTACCACGAGTTCCGGGTGGGTCAGAGCTGGCTGCAGACGGCGGTGTCGCCGAACTTCGTCGAGACCGCACCGGTCTACGCGGCGATGAGCGCCGACTTCCCCACCGGGCCGGTCGACGGCGTCTTCGAGGTCGACGCGGTGGCGCTGCGGGAGCTGCTCGCCGTGATCGGCCCCGTCGAGCTCGACGGCGTCACCTACACGGCCGACAACGTGGTGTCGGAGGTGCTCAACGAGGCCTACCTGCGCTTCGACGACGCCGCCGAGCGCGCCGAGCGCCAGGAGGTGCAGGGCCGCCTGGCTGCCGCCATCTTCGACGCGCTGAAGGAGCGCGACGTCGAGCTCGCCGACCTGGCGCTCGGGCTGCGAGCCGCGGCCCAGGGTCGCCACCTGCTGGCCTGGTCGGCCGACCCGGGCGTGCAGGCCCTCTGGGACTCGGTGGGCGCCACCGGGGAGCTCGACCCCCTCGGGCTGATGGTCACCGTGCAGAACATCGCGGCGAACAAGCTCGACTGGTACATCGACCCGGAGGTCACGGTCGCGGCTCGCCCGCAGCTCGGCAGCGAAGCCTGGAAGGTGCGGCTGACGGTCGGCATCGAGAACCCCGAGCGCGAGCGCACGAGCGTCGCCCTCGAGTCGGCCCGCCCCGAGTCGGAGTACCGCGACGGCATGCACCGGGTGCTGCTGGCGGTCTACCTGCCGGAGGCGGCGTACGACATCCGCAGCCTCGATCTGCCAGTGACCGAGGCCGGGCCCGACGGGCCGCTGCACATGGTCGGCAAGCGCACCTTCATCCCCGAGGGCGAGCAGGTCCACCTCGCCCTCGAGTTCACCCTGCCCCCGGAGCACATCGGCATGCTCCTGCTGCCCGCCGGCCGGGTGCGCCCCACCGCCTTCGAGGTCAACGGCATGCCCACCACCGATGCCGTCGCCGCGCCCGTGTTCTTCGGCGCCGGCGACGAACAGGAGCGCCAGCCGCTGGTGGTGGCCGCCGCGCTGCTCGCGCTGGGAGCAGCAGCCATCGCCCTGGTGCTCGTGTGGGACCGGGTGGGACGGCCGCTGCCGGTGGCCCGGCGGCGCCCGACGAACCTAGGCCTCGGTGATGGCGCCGCGCTCGGCTCCGGCCGCTAGCCGGGCGTACTTGGCCAGCACGCCGCTGGTGTAGCGGGGCTCGGGGGCCTTCCACTCGGCGCGGCGGGCGGCGAGGGTGGCCTCGTCGACCAGCAGGTCGATGGTGTGGTTCACGACGTCGATGGCGATGCGGTCGCCCTCGGCGACGAAAGCGATCGGTCCGCCCTCGACGGCCTCCGGAGCCACGTGGCCGATGCAGAACCCGTGGGTGCCGCCCGAGAACCGACCGTCGGTGATGAGCGCTGCGTCGCCGCCGCGGCCCACGCCCTTCATGGCGCCGGTGATGGCGAGCATCTCGCGCATGCCCGGACCGCCCTTGGGGCCCTCGTAGCGGATGACGACGATGTCGCCGGCTTCGATCCGTCCTGCGAGGACGGCCTCCATGGCGAGGTCCTCGCCGTCGAAGACGCGGGCCCGTCCCTCGAACTGCAGGTGGTCGATGCCGGCCACCTTGACCACGGCCCCCTTGGGGGCGAGGGAGCCGGTGAGCACCGCGATGCCGCCGATCTCGTGGATCGGGTCGGAGAGCGGGTGGACGACGTCGCCGTCGGGCGCCGGCGGGTCGAGATCGGCCAGGTTCTCGGCGACGGTCTTGCCCGTGACGGTGAGGCAGTCGCCGTGGAGCAGGCCGGCCTCGAGGAGGTGGCGCATCACGACCGGCACGCCGCCGATGCGGTCGATGTCGAACATGTGGTACTTGCCGTGCGGCTTGGTGTCGGCGATGTGCGGCACCTTGGCGGCGATCCGGTTGAAGTCGTGCAGGGCGAGGTCGACGCGGGCCTCGGCGGCGATGGCCAGGAGGTGCAGCACCGCGTTGGTGGAGCCGCCCAGGGCCATGGTGACGGCGATGGCGTTCTCGAACGCCTCCTTGGTCATGATCTGGCGGGGCCGGATCCCGAGCTCGAGCAGGCGCACCACGGCCTTGCCCGACTCGTAGGCGAAGTCGTCGCGACGACGGTCGGGAGCCGGAGCGGAGGAGGAGCCGGGCAGGGACATGCCGATGGCCTCGGCCACCGACGCCATGGTGTTGGCGGTGAACATGCCGGCGCAGGCGCCCTCGCCCGGGCAGGCGTTGCGCTCGACCGCCAGCAGGCCTGCGTCGTCGAGGGTGCCGGCCGCGTGGGCGCCGACCGCCTCGAACACCGACGTGATGTCGAGGGCCTGGTCACCAAGCCGACCGGGCAGGATCGAGCCGGCGTAGAGGAACACCGACGGCAGGTTGAGGCGAGCGGCGGCCATGAGCATGCCGGGCAGGCTCTTGTCGCAGCCGGCGAAGGTGACGAGGGCGTCGAACCGCTCGGCGTGCATCACGGTCTCGACCGAGTCGGCGATCACCTCGCGGCTGACCAGCGACGCCCGCATGCCCTCGTGGCCCATCGAGATGCCGTCGGACACGGCGATGGTGGTGAACTCGATCGGGAACCCGCCGGCGTCGCGGACGCCGACCTTGGAGCGCTTGGCCAGCCGGTCGAGCGGCAGGTTGCAGGGCGTGACCTCGTTCCAGGACGACGCCACCGCGACCTGGGGCTTGTCCCAGTCGTTCTCGGTCATGCCGATGGCCCGGAGCATCGCTCGGGCCGGCGCACGGCTGGGCCCATCCGTGACGTCGCGGCTGCGCGGCTTGATGTCGACCGGTGTCTCGCCCTGCTCGTTGGCCATGGCTCGGAGGCTACCGGCGCACCCGAACCCACCCCCAGCCCGGCCAGCGCGTCAGCGCCAGGCGAAGACGGGTTGCTCGTAGGCGGCGACGCGCTCGCTGGTGCCCTCCAGCGCGACGCGACGGAACTGCAGGAGCACCGCACCGGTGGGCGCGTGGATCAGGTCGCCGCCGATGGGCACCTGGACGACGGGGCGATCCGACTCGGGGATGGTGACGAACCGCGGCGAGTCGGATCGGCACAGCTCGCTGAACGCCACCCGGTGCACGGACGCGACCTCGGCGGGGTTCGGCTTCATCTCGGGGTCGGCGCCGCCCCAGAGCACCACCGGCGTGATCACGTAGCCCGATCGCGTCGGGTAGTCGTCGAGCAGTCCGATGACAGACGACTCGGGCAGCTCGAGGCCGAGCTCCTCGTGCAGCTCGCGACGAGCGGCATCGATCGGTGTCTCGCCCTCATCGAGCCGCCCGCCGGGCAGCGCCCACTGGCCGCCGTGCGCCCGCAGGCGCGGCGTCCGCCTGGTCAGGAGGAACGCGGGTCCACCCGCTGTGCCGGCCACGCTGCCGGTGAGGCCCAAGCCCTCGGCGCCGGGGATCTCCGCCAGCTGGCCGATGCCCGCGGGCTGGGTGTCCACGCCGTGGAGCTCGGCGTCGCTGTCGACCACGACCACCGCTACGGCCGCGTGCCGGTGCTCGCCCAGGTCGACCCCGAGGCGATCGTGCCGCCCCAGGTTCGCCGTCAGCTCCGCACGGAGCCCATCCCCGTACTGGCGGTCCACCCGACCGATCGTAGAGCGCTCCTGATCGGGTCGTGGGAAGGTGACGGAATGCGCTACGTGAAGCTCGGCCGGACCGGCCTCGATGTGTCACCCGTCTGCCTCGGCTGCATGAGCTTCGGCGTGTCCGATCGAGGCAGCCACCCGTGGAGCCTCGACGAGGCCACCAGCCGGCCGCTCATCAAGGCCGCGCTCGACGGCGGCATCAACTTCTTCGACACGGCCAACGTGTACTCCGACGGCACCAGCGAGGAGATCGTCGGCAAGGTGCTGGGCGAGCTCGCCCACCGCGAGGAGGTGGTGATCGCCACCAAGGTGCACGGTCGGATGAGGCCGGGGCCGAACGGCATGGGCCTGTCCCGCAAAGCGATCTTCACCGAGATCGACGCCAGCCTGCGCCGGCTCGGCACCGACTACGTCGACCTGTACCAGATCCACCGCTGGGACCCCCGCACTCCGATCGAGGAGACCATGGAGGCGCTCCACGACGTGGTGAAGGCGGGCAAGGCGCGCTACATCGGGGCCTCGTCGATGTGGACGTGGCAGTTCGCCAAGGCCCAGCACGTGGCTGAGCGCGAGGGCTGGACCCGCTTCGTCACGATGCAGGACCACTACAACCTGCTCCACCGCGAGGAGGAGCGGGAGATGCTCCCCTACTGCGTCGACTCCGGCGTGGCCGTCATCCCGTGGAGCCCCCTGGCGCGCGGCCGCCTCACGCGGGACTGGGACGACAGCACCTCACGTAGCGAGACCGACGAGTTCGGCAAGCACCTGTACCGCGACGACGACGCCAAGATCGTCGAGCGGGTCGCCGAGGTCGCCGCCGCCCGTGGCGTGACGCGGGCGCAGGTGGCGCTGGCCTGGGTGCTGCGGCACCCGGCGGTGGCATCTCCGATCGTCGGCGTCACCAAGCAGGCCCACCTCGACGACGCTCTGTCCGCCGTCGAGCTCGAGCTGACCGACGATGAGGTCGCCCGCATCGAGGAGCCCTACGAGACGCGACCGGTGGTCGGTTTCGCCTGAGTGGACCGCGGCGAAAACGTTTCGCCTGAGTGGACCGCGGCGAAAACGTTGCACGTAACACTGGTTTCCCGGACGACCTCAAAGACTGCCTTCCAATGCCTGCCTAAGGATCGCGGCTGTGCTGGCCCCGGCCATGCCGACACCGTGCGTCAAAGTGCGTCAAAGTGCGTCAAAGTGCGATATTGACGCTCGCTTCCGACGTCGGTACCATTTCTCGGGCAGACGAGCGGTGGGAGACGAGATGCCCTACACCTCTGGACGCGGGCTTATGAGATCAGTCGCGCGTATCGGCTTGCCACTCGTTGCGCTCTCGGCCCTCACGGTGTCGATCACCTTATCGACTAACGGCAGCTCCAGAGATACAGGCGTGCAGTTGGAAACGGGCTCATCGCCATCTGCCCATGCTGGGGCTGCCGAACAGGTCGTCGTAGCGGGCTCCATTCTCGCCCCAGATGGATCTGTTGAACTGGGCGACTATTCCGAGTCGCCGACTCTCGTCAATTCTGACGTTGTGTCCGGCCACCGCTGGGAAGCCATCGTCGGACCCGCACCAGACCGGTCCGGCGCACGCTGCGTGGAGATCATCGTTGACGCCCTGTCGGGCGGTTGCGTCGCGCTGCAGAGGGAACGCCACGAACCTCATATTGGACTGAGCTACCCAGTCGGAGAGATGACGGTACTGGCGGGTTGGGCGCCGAAGGGGACAGAAACGGTCCAAGTCGTCGGACCTGACGGCGTGGTCAGCTCGCCTACCCACTCGGACACCAAAGAGGGGCCAACTTCTTTCGCCCTGGTCATCCCAGTCGATAGCGGCAGGGTACAGATCTCGGCCTACGGGCCTGATGGAGACCTTCTAGGTACCTCGAGCGATGTCGTCCTTCCCCCGCAGGCCGACGACAGGTCCGACCGGTCGATCGATTGACACTTGATCGACTGACCGACCACGACCTTTCGATGATAGGTAGATCAGCCAGTCGCACGAGCCATCCACAACGCTGAAGCGTCTGAGTCAGGGGGCATTACGTCGATGAGATCAATGGTAAGGCGGGTTCTAGTTCTTAGTTGCATCATTGCGCTTCTACAGATGATGCCTGCTTCGGCCGCAACCTACAATTACCAACAACACAATGTGTATGTTGGCGGGTCTTGCCTCGTCGTAATAAACCAGTGGTCGAACAACGATTCGGGCGTGACCGCATGGGCGAGCTCTCACACAAGCGGAGACCCCTGCATCAGTCTGCGGGCAGCAGTTCTCGCGAACCTGTACGGGCAGGTCGTCACGGACACGCTGTACACGACCGGTTCCAACACTGGCGCGATCGGGGCGTATGGCGCGCTCTTTGCTTCCCGGCATCGGGCGCGGCCCGAGACCGGACTCTGTCGCGAGCACGAGCTCAGCATTTATAGCCAGTTTCCAACCTTCATCGGTTACAACTGCCCTTGAGAAAGCACGTTGTGGACCGCCCCAGCGATCCGACTGCCACGGCCCACATCTGACTTCGAGCCACATCGCTACAGCTTCAGCTGAGCGTGTCTGGTGCGACCGTGCGCGATCCTTGAGGTCATGACGCAACGAGAGGTCGAGATCGTCGAGGTCTCGCCGCGCGACGGGCTGCAGGCCGAGGACGTGGTGCTCGGCACCGACGCCAAGGTGCAGCTGATCGGGCGGGCTGTGGCGGCGGGCATCCGGCGCGTCGAGGTCTGCTCCTTCGTCCACGCTGAGCGCGTCCCGCAGATGGCCGACGCCGAGGCGGTGCTAGCCGCGCTGCCCCAGGTCGAAGGGGTGACCTACGTGGGGCTCGTGCTCAACCGGCGTGGCTTCGAGCGGGCTGCGGATGCCGGCATGGACGAGATCAACTACGTGGTCATCGCCAGCGACACCTTCTCGCAGCGCAACCAGGGGATGTCCACCGACGCGTCGCTCGACAGCTTCGAGGAGATCGCCACGATGGCCGCCTCAGCCGGCATCCGGCCGACCGTCACGATCGGCGCCAGCTTCGGCTGCCCCTACGAGGGCGAGGTCGCCATCGACCGCGTGGTGTCGGTGGCCGACCGCGTCGCTGCCGCGGGCGCCGCCGAGGTGTCGCTGGCCGACACGATCGGCGTCGGTGTGCCGTCGCAGGTCACCGAGCGCCTCGGGGCGGTCCGCAGCCTGCTGCCCGCTGGGGTGGCGCTGCGAGCCCACTTCCACAACACCCGCAACACGGGGATCGCCAACGCCTACGCCGCGCTGGAGGCCGGCGTCGACGCCCTCGATGCCAGCCTCGGCGGGATCGGCGGCTGCCCGTTCGCGCCTAACGCCACCGGCAACATCCCCACCGAGGACCTCGTCTACATGCTCGAGCGCATGGGGGTGGCAACCGGCGTCGACCTCACCGCACTCGCGGAGTCGGTCCCGTGGGTCGAGCAGCAGCTCGGCAAGCCCGTGCCCGGACTCGTGTCGAAGGCCGGCCTCTTCCCCGCCGGCGCCTGACGCCGGGACGGCTCAGGCCACCGGGCGCACCAGGGGGCGCACGAGGTCCTCGGCGGCGCGCCGCAGGGCTTCGGGGTCGCCGATGGGGACGACGGTGTCGCGGGTGAGCACGAACGACAGGCCCAGGCGGGCCATGGTCTCGGCGGCGATGGCGGCCTGGTCGGGGTCGGTGGCCACGCCGGCCCGCAGCAGCTGAGGAGCGATGGCGGATCGGGCCAGCGCGATCAGCGGCCCGGCTTCGGTGGTGAGCAGGGGCAGGACCGATGCCGGGTCGTGGCGGATCAGGTGGTCGACGACCGAGCCCTCGAGCCGCTCGAGGCACAGCAGCGCGGCCTCGACGGCCTTGTCCTCGAAGCGCGGCAGCGGCGCGGTGGCGACGGCGACCGCGGCGAGCGTCTCGCGCAGCTCAC
>DATCYI010000356.1:0-2767 GCA_036570385.1 Acidimicrobiales bacterium
GCGCGACGACCTCGGCTACGGCGCCAACTACCTGTGGATGCTCACCGGTGAGGACTTCGACGCCGAGCGGGGCCGTGCCGTCGAGCAGTACCAGATCACCACGATCGACCACGGCTTCAACGCGTCGACCTTCACCGCCCGGGTCATCTGCTCGTCGGGGGCCGACGTGGCCGCCGCGGTGGTCGGCGGAATGGGGGCGCTGTCAGGCCCGCTCCACGGGGGCGCCCCGTCTCGCGCTCTCGACCTGCTCGACGCGATCGGCACCGTCGACAACGCCCGGCCGTACCTGATCGACGCTGTGAACAGCGGCGAGAAGATCATGGGGTTCGGCCACCGGGTCTACAAGACCGACGATCCTCGCTCCACGTTCCTGCGCGGCGTGGCCGAGCGCATCGGCGCCGAGAAGATCGACTTCGCCAAGGCGGTGGAGCGCACGGTCGTCGAGGTGCTCGCCGAGCTGAAGCCCGGCCGCAACCTCTACGCCAACGTGGAGTTCTACGCAGGAGTGGTGATGGACCACTGCGGCCTTCCTCGTGAGCTGTTCACGCCGACCTTCGCGTCGAGCCGAGTGATCGGCTGGTGCGCCAACCTCCTCGAGCAGGCGGCCGACAACCGGATCATCCGCCCGTCGGCTCGCTACGTCGGCCCCCCGCCGCCCCAGCCCGTCCCCGACCCCAGCTGACGCGCGCTGCGGTCCTAACCTCGCCGGCGTGGCCGTCACCATCTCCATCGCCGAGCCCGACGACGCCGAGGCGCTCACAGAGGCGCTGGTGGGTCTGGTGCCCCAGCTGTCGCGCTCGAATCCGCCGCCTCCGCTCGAGGCGGTGCGCTCGATGCTGGCCCACGAGGCGATCACCCAGTTCCTGGCGCTCGACGACGCGGGCACCATCGTCGGCGTGTCGACGCTGGCGGTGTTCCCGATCCCCACCGGCAGCCGGGCGTGGATCGAGGACGTGATCGTCGACGAGGCCAGCGGCGGCCAGGGCATCGGCCGCCGGCTGACAGAGGCCATGGTCGAGCGAGCCCGCGAGCTCGGGTGCAAGACCGTCGACCTCACGAGCCGCCCCAGCCGGGAGGCCGCGAACCACCTCTACAAGAAGGTCGGCTTCGAGGTCCGCGACACCAACGTCTATCGGTACGACCTGAGGTGAGGTCCCTCGCTGTCACCCGCGGCGTACAGGCGCCGTCAGCCTCGGTCGGGGAGGTCGTACTCCGCGGCGAAGTAGGGGTGGGTCGGGTCGTAGGTAGTGAGGAACGCCGGGTGCTCGACCCGGCCCACCTCGCGGACGTCGGCTCCGGCGATCCCGATCCGAGCGTCGCCCAGCGAGCGGCGAGCGGCCTCGGCGTGGGCCAAGAGTCGGGCTACGACCTCGGGGTGCTGGTCCACAACGTCCTCGCTCTCGCCCGGATCGGCCGCGAGGTCGTAGAGCTCCCGCACCTCGGTGCGAACCTTGGCTAGGTGCAGCTTCCAGCGATGGTCACGCACCGCCTCGAGGTCGTTCATCCAGTAGTAGAAGAAGGCCTCGTGTGGCGAGGTCCCGGCCGCCTCGAAGAGGAGCGCGCTGATGTCTCGGCCGTCGATCGGGCGGTCGTCGGGGAGCGATGCGTCGCAGACAGCGGCCAGGGTCGGGAAGAGGTCCATCGCCGTGGCCAGCTCAGAGGTGGTCCCACCGGCCGCGACGCGCCCTGGCCAGCGGGCGATGCAGGGCACCCTCATCCCGCCTTCCCAAGTGGTGCCCTTGGTGCCGCGCAGCGGCGAGTTGCTCCCGCCGCCGTCACCGGCGAGGGAGCCGTTGTCGCTCGTGAAGACGACGAGGGTGCTCTCGTCGAGACCCAACGCCGACAGCTCTCGGAGAACGATCCCCGTCGCCCAGTCGATCGCCGCGACCGCCGCGCCGTACCGCCCGTTCGTCGAGCTCTCCGTGAAGCGGTCCTCGACGTAGAGGGGCAGGTGCACGTACATGTGCGCCAGGTAGAGGAAGAACGGCTGGTCGCGCGACGTCCGCATGAAGCGAACCGCCTCGCTGACGTAGCGGGCCGTCAGCGCTGACTGGTCTGGTTGCTGCTCGATCACCTCGTCGTCGAGCAGGAGCGGGAGCGGCGGGTACCCGGCCTGCTCCCCGTCGGGTCGGGTCCTGGTGCCCACCTGGCGTCCCATGTCGTTGCTGTATGGCAGCCCGAAGTAGCTGTCGAAGCCGTGGTTCGTGGGGAGGAACGGCGGCTGGTCGCCGCAGTGCCACTTGCCGATCATCTGCGTGCGGTAGCCGGCCTGGCTCAGGAGCCGGCCGAGGCTCACCTCGCTGGACGGCAGGCCGACCGCTTGACCGGGGAACAGCACGGGCAGCTCGTCGAAGGAGCCGAAGCCGATGCGCGGCGGGTAGCAGCCGGTCAGCAGCGCGCCGCGCGACGGCGAGCACACCGGCGACGCCATGTAGAAGGAATCGAAGCGCAGCCCCTCCTCCGCCATCTGGTCGAGCACAGGCGTGGCGTTGAGCGTCGAGCCGTAGCACCCGAGGTCGCCGTAGCCGAGGTCGTCGCAGTTGATGAGGACCACGTTCGGGCGTTCCACAGCCGCGGTACAGTAGCCGGACGTCGAGGCGGCGCCCGGCGTGGCGATCGCTCTCGACGAACCGGGTCAAGTCGGAACCCTTCCTGCCGATCGGGCGTCGGTGAGGCCACTGTCCATCAGGCGCACACGAGTCCGGACGCGGCTCGCTGCCCTTCTGCTCGTCCCCATGCTGGGTGCCATCGGCTTCAGCATGCTCGA
>DATCYI010000357.1:0-1830 GCA_036570385.1 Acidimicrobiales bacterium
GTCGAACCAGAACGCCTCGAGCAGGCGAGCGTCGGTCCAGTCGGGCTGGCGGCTCGGGCCGGCGATCGCCTCCCGCACCCGCTGCTTCGGATCGAGGTCGGCGCCGCGCTGGTCGTAGACCGAGAGCTGCACCGTCGAGCCCGTGACGACGCTGCCCTCCCGAGGAGCGCGGCGTCCCGCTATCACGTCGAGCAGGGTCGACTTGCCGGCACCGTTCGGGCCGACGAGGCCGAGTCGCTCGCGTGGGTCGAGGGCCAGGTCGAGGCCCCGGAAGAGCCAGCGGTCGCCGTAGCCGTCGCCCACGCCGTGCAGCTCGACCACCTGGTCGCCGAGCCGCGGCGTCTCGACGTGCAGCGGCAGGTCACCGGAGCGGGCGGCGGCCTCGGGCCGGGCGTTCACCAGCGCGGTTGCGGAGTCGATCCGGGCCTGCGGCTTGCGGGTCCGCGCTGGGGCGCCGCGCCGAAGCCAGGCCAGCTCCGCCCGCGCCAGGTTCTGGCGCTTCGTCTCGGCTTCGGCCGAGCGGACCTCGCGCTCGGCCCGTCCGTCGAGCCAGCTCTGGTAGCCGCCGACGTGCACGTAGGCGCGACCGCGGTCGATCTCGAGCACCGACGTGGCGACGCGGTCGAGGACGTGGCGGTCGTGGGTGACGAGCACGAGACCACCGGGGAACCGGGCCAGCCAGTCCTCCAGCCATGCGATGCCGTCGAGGTCCATGTGGTTCGTGGGCTCGTCGAGGATGAGGAGGTCACCGTCGTCGGCCTGACCACCCTCGCCCCCGACCGCCACGAGCGCTCGGGCCAGGGCCACCCGCTTGATCTGCCCGCCGGAGAGCGTCGTCACATCGACGTCGAGAGCGCTACCCATGCCGAGCCGGTCGAGGACGGCTTCGCCCTCCCAGCCTGCGCCGACCACCGACTGCACGGTGCCCGGCGGCAGAGGCGCGTCCTGGTCGAGCACCGACACCCGTGCGCCGCGCCCGCGCCGCACGGTGCCGGCCTCCGGCTCGACGGTGCCGGCGAGGACCTTGAGCAGCGTCGACTTGCCGCAGCCGTTGATGCCGACGACGCCCAGGCGGTCACTTGTGGCGACGGTCACCGACAGGTCGGCGAAGAGCGGCTTGCCTGGCCGGCTGACGGCCACACCCGAGGCGTCGACGAGGATCACCGCGGCATGGTGCCAGACCAAGGGTCCAGTCCCCCACCCGCGGGGCTGCCGTCGGTACCGTCGGGCCATGCGTGGCGACGGGATCCTGTCCGACCCCATCGACCTCGATCGTCGGAAGAAGAAGCCGGAGCACCGGCTGGTGCCGGCTCGGCGCGGGCTCGTGGTGGAGCACCGGGCCAGCGGCGTGGTGGGCTCCATCCGGTCGTTCAAGGAGGCCGAGGTCGTGCTGCGCGACCGCTTCGACCAGGACCGGCCCCTGCGCCCGATGCCGGGTGGGTTCCTGGTCGACGGCGAGCCGTGCACCCTCGTGGCGCCACCCCCGCCTACCGCTCGGCCGGCGATCACCGCGTCGGGCTCGGTCGCCGCCGCACCTGCGCCCGCGCGGGTAGCGCGGGCCAGTCGCATCCTGGTCGAGGGCATCCACGACGCCGAGCTGGTCGAGAAGGTGTGGGGCGACGACCTGCGCGACGTCGGCGTGGTGGTCGAGCGCCTCGACGGGATGGATGACCTCGCGAGCGTCGTGCGCGAGCTCGAGCCCGGTCCGGGCCGGCGCATCGGGGTGCTGCTCGACCACCTGGTGGAGGGCTCGAAGGAGACCCGCTCCGCTCGTGAGGCGCGCCACCCGCACGTGCTCGTCACCGGCACGCCCTTCGTCGACGTGTGGGC
>DATCYI010000358.1:0-2944 GCA_036570385.1 Acidimicrobiales bacterium
GCGTGGTTGTCGAGCACGGCCAGAGCGGCCATGAACAAGGCGTAGATGGCGATCGGGTTGGCCCCCAGGTGGACGAGCGGGGCCACGATCCGCTTGCGGCCGGCGATGTCGATGAGGCGGATGCCGAGGGCGAACCAGGCGAACGAGGTCCCCAGGGTGATGACCGCGTAGGAGGGGCTCCACAGCCGCTTGTTGATGGGCACGAGCAGGCTCATCACCAGCGCAGCCCCGATGAGCCAGGCCGCCCGAGTGGCCAGCATGCGCACGAGCTTCCGACGATCACGCACCTCGCGCACCAGGTGGCCGGCTACGGCGCCACCCACGACCGTGCTGGCGCCGATGATGCTCTGCAGCACCCCCTCGCTCGTGTAGCCGCCGAGCAGGGCCTCGTCGACGGCGTGGGCCAGCGTTCCGCTGCGACGCCACGGGTCGTCGCCCCACGCCCAGAGCACGAAGGCCAGCCACACCGCGGCCACCAGGCCAGCGGCGAGAGGAACGTGCCAGCGGCGCGGCGCGCGCAGGATCGCCCAGGCCAGGACGTAGGCCACGGCGATGTGCTGGAGCACGCCCGTCAGAGCGAAGCGCTCGTGCTTGAGGGTCGCGAGCGCGATGCCGATCACCAGGAGCTTGGCCGCCCGCTTGAGGACGTGGGACAGATCAGCCGACCGTGACGACAGCGTGAGCGATACCCCGATCGCGAACAGGAACAGCGGGAAGAACAGGTCGGCGAACGTGAGCCCGTGCCAGTCGGGATGGGTCAGCTGGTAGAGGTCCTGGTTCTGGCCTGGGTGCATCGCGAGGAGCATCACGGCGATGGCCAACCCCCTTGCAGCGTCGAGCGCCAGCAGGCGACCGCTCGGCCGATCCGACTCCTGCGCGGAGCCGGTGGCATCGCGTAGATCGAGCTCCTCGTGGAGCTCCTGTGACCGCTCGGAGCGGTGCGCGGTGCGGGTGCTCACCGGGCTCCGCCCGAGGTGGCCGCCGACGGCAGCAGGTCCGACAGCCGCACCAGCTCGACCCCGTTCTCACCGATGCCCTCGATGATGCGGGGCAGGGCCTCCAGCTCCACGAGGCGGCGGTCGAGCAGCTCCTGGCCCCGGGGAGCCTCCTGATCGAAGGTCCAGCGGCCGAGGCCGTCGTGGAAGTCGATGATGTCGCCCGGGCCCGTCTGCTCCACCACGTTGTCGGCGACCTTCTGCGGCGAGCGCCAGTCGAGGGCGCCGCGGGTGACCGACCAGATGACGATGTCCTGACGCAGCGGGGCGAGGACGCGCAGGGCGTGCTCGTTGAGTCGCCCCCGGGGCGGTCGGAACATCTGGATCTCGCGGCCCGATGCGTCCTCGATCCGGCGGGCACCCTCCTCGATCTCGACGCGTGTCTCCGCGGCGGAGGTGTGGGCCAGGTTCAGGTGCCGCCAGGAGTGGTTGCCTATGTCGTGCCCGGCGGCCACCACCTCCTGGGTGAGGCTGCGGTGGGCCTCGGCGCAGTGGCCCATCATGAAGAAGCTGGCCGGCACCTGGTAGCGGTCCAGGATCTCGAGGACACGCGTGGTGAGGGCCGGGTGGGGACCGTCGTCGAAGGTCAGCGCGGCGACAGGGCGGTCGGTGTCGATCGACCAGACCACTTGCCCGCTGCCGCGCTTCGGGTTGTCGATCTCCTCGTCGGTGGGCTCCGGTGGGGAGGGCGGGTCAGCGGGCCAGGCGGCCATCCCTGAGGCTCCTAGTCCGAGAGCGGCCCCGCCCCCGAGCGCGAGAAGCTGACGACGTCCGATCCGGCGCATGAGGCACCGCTTTCCCAGCCGCGGTGCGCAGCAGACCTCCGAGAAGCGCGTCATCGCGCGGGGTGACGAGGGCCACAGCACCCTCGGTACAGTCGCTCCATGGCCCTTCGTCGTGGACCGGTCCTCGTCTCGCTCATGTGCCTGGTGGCCGCCGTCGTGGCTGCTGCGGTGCTGCCGTCGGCGGCCTATCCGGGCGCGCCGTGGTTCGAGCCCTCGAAGGTCTACGACCAGAACTTCCCCGACCCGAGCATCGTCGTGGACGGGGGAGTGCACTACGCGTTCGGGACCTCCACCGGCGGTGCCTACCTCCCCGTGATGACCTCTCCCGACGCCCGGACGTGGACCGCCCGGCCCCGCTACCCGCAGCCCGCCTGCGTCGGCGGGTCAGTCGACCCGTACTTCAACGACGCCCTGCCTTGCCCGGCGTCGTGGGCTCCGGCCCGACCGGGAGGCGGGCGCCTGGCCAAGGAGATCTGGGCGCCAGGCGCGGCCAAGATCGGCGGTCGCTGGGTCGCCTTCTACTCGGTGCGGGTCGACCTGCGCCGCGATCGGTTCTGCATCTCTGTGGCGACCTCCAACGATCCACTCGGCCCCTACGTGGACAACAGCACCGGCCCGATCGTGTGCGACGCGGATCCGAACGGCTCGATCGACCCGCAGCCCTTCGTCGACGCCGACGGCACGCCGTGGCTGATCTGGAAGAGCGAGGGCGTGCCTGGCAGCCAACCCACCAAGATCTGGAGCCGACAGCTCGCGGCGAATGGCACGTCCTTCGCCGGAGGGTCGGCGCCGCGGGAGCTCCTTCACACCAGTCAGGGCTGGGAGGGCAGCGTCATCGAGAACCCGGCGATGGTTCGGTCCGGTGGGCGCTACCTGCTCTTCTACTCGGGCAACGAGCACCGCTCTGCCGCGTACGCGGTCGGCTACGCAGACTGCGCCAGCCCGGCCGGACCGTGCACCAAGCACGGCGGCAACCCGATCCTCGCCAGCTCCGGCGACCGGCTGGGCCCCGGCGCGCCGGCACCGTTCCACGACACCAGCGGCAAGCTCCGCCTCGCCTACCACTACTGGAACGCGCCGTACACGAACTACCCCGCCTACCCGGCGTGCGAGGCCAACGACAGCTGCACCACCCAGGGCCAGCGACGCATGGCCGTCGACTAC
>DATCYI010000359.1:0-15345 GCA_036570385.1 Acidimicrobiales bacterium
TCGGAGGGGGCGGTCCAGCCGGGCTTCCAGAAGTGGAGGTCGAGGTGGATGAGCGGCAAGCCGGTCTTCGCCGCCAGCGCGAGCGACAGCGTGCTCTTCCCCGACCCGGGCAGCCCGGTGACGATGATCCGCTGTCCTAGCGCCATCCGGCTGCACCCATGCGAGGCAGTGTCGCTCACCAACGATGGGGGAGCGCCACGACTTACAGCTGTCGCTGGTGACGGCGGCGCCGTCCTCTGAGCCGACTGCAGTCCGAGCAGTGCTGCCTGGCGTCAGCTGGTCATGCCGCCTAGGCCTACTAGGCCGCGGGCGAGCTCGATCTCGCCCATGTGGCGCAGGCCGTGCTGGTAGATCCAGCACTCGAGGGCGTCGAGGACGGTGATGCCCTCGGGGCCGGCGACGCGAGCGCTGTAGGTGTTGGCGACGGTGGGCGGCAGGGGGCGAGGGATGATCAGCCGGGTCAGCTCGGCCGCGTCGAGCTCGTCGAGCCACGCCTCGGTGCGGCCGAACACGGTGCGCTGGTACTCGCCGAAGGCCTCGTAGTCACCGATGCGCTGGTGGATCATGTCGGAGACCGGGCGCTCCTTGCCGTGGTCGTCGATGGCCATCTGCACCCGGGACTGCCAGTCGGCGTCCCACGTCATGCCGAGGCCGCTGATGGCGGCGAAGGAGAAGTCCTGCATGTTCGTGTAGTGGTACAGCGAGAAGGCGATGGGCAGCACGCCCTCGCGCTCGAAGTGGTTCACGTGCGAGAGGTCCATCGTCGCCAGCGCATCGGCGTAGAGCGAGTGCATGGCCCGCATCCGTCGTCGCAGCGAGTCGAGGAGCAGGTCGTGCGGTGCTGACATGGTCGGACCATAAGTAGTGACAGGAATACTGTCAATAGTTTAGGCTGCGGCCATGACCCCGGCTTCGCCCCCCGACGCCTCCGCCACGACCGACGGCCGCAGCCTCCGGCGTGACCGCAACCGCATGGCTGTGATCGACGCCGTCCTCGCGCTCTACGACTCGGGCAACCTCGCTCCCAGCTCCGACGACATCGCCGAGCGCGCGGGCACGTCTGTGCGCTCCGTGTTCCGCTACTTCGACGACGTCGACGACATGCTGCGCGCCGCCATCGGCCGCCAGCAGGAGCGGCTGGAGCCCTTGTGGACCCTCGATTCGTTCGACGGCCTCCCGCTCGACGAGCGCATCGAGCGCTTCGTCGCCGCGCGGGTCCGCCTGCTCGACGGGATGGGCAACGTCGGTCTCGTCGCCCGGATGCGCGCGCCGTTCCAGCCGCTGATCCGAGCCGAGCTGGATCGCGTCCGCGCCACCATGCGCGGCCAGGTCGCGCTCGTGTTCGCGCCGGAGCTGGCTGCGCTCGGGCCTGACGGCGCCGCGGTCCTTGCGATGCTCGACGTCACCTGCTCCTGGGAGGCCCGGGACCTGCTCCGCGGTGATCAGGGCCTCTCGGATGCGGCCGCCCGCGCGGCTGCGACCGGGGCGATCCGCCGCCTCCTCGGGACGAGCGTCTGATGAGAGCGAGCATCCGTCGCGAGCGCACCATCGAGGTCGGGGCCGACGCGGCTTGGGCGATCGTCGGCGCCCCCGACCTCCTGCACCTGTGGTTTCCCGGCATCGTGTCGTGCACCGTCGAGGGCGACCGCCGCACGATCACCACGCGCACCGGCCTGGCCATGGATGAGACGATCCTCACCTGCGACAACCTCCAGCGGAGGTTCCAGTACCGCATCGATGGCCGGCCCTTCACCGAGCACCTGGGCACCCTCGACGTGCACGAGCTCGGCCCCGGGCGCAGCCTTGTCGTCTACGCCACCGACGCCGCACCCGCGGTGATGGCGATCATCCTCGGCGGCGGGATGGCCGCCGCCCTCGAAGAGCTGGCTCGCCAGCTCGAGTCCGGGCAGGGCCCGGCGATCGACGCGCTGGCGGGCGCGCGTCGATCGCCGTGGCACCTGCCAGCACCGATCCAGAGCAGCCCGACCCCCGTGGAGGCACCGGTCTGATGGGCCGCAAGATCCTGTTCGTCACGACGGACCAGCAGCGCTACGACACCCTCGGCTGCAACGGCGGCGAGCTGTCGCGCACGCCGGTGATCGACGGTCTGGCCGCGTCGGGCATCCGCTACGAGCGCGCCGTCCCCCAGTCAGTCGTGTGCATGCCGTCGCGCTCGACGATGCTCACGGGGCAGCACCCTCGCACGCACGGCGTGTGGATGAACGGCGTGGCCCTGCCGGTCGACGCCCCGTCGGTCGCCGCCGAGCTCCAGCGGGCCGGGTACCGCACGGCGCTCGTGGGCAAGCCGCACTTCGAGCCGTTCCTCGACCCGTTCGGTCGCTTCACCGAGAACCGGATCGCGGCCGCCGGCGTCCCGACCCTCGACAGCCGCTGGGCCGACGGCACCGTCGGTCCCCACCGCGGCTTCGAGCACATGGAGCTGGCGACGCACAGCCCGATGGGCGCGCTCCACTACGCGCGCTGGCTCCAGACGGAGCACCCAGAGGCGATCGGCGGCTTCTTCGCCGTGCTCGACCGCGACCTCGAGGTCAGCTCCGAGGGCGGCGGCGCCACCGGAGCCCCGCAGGTGAAGGACAACCCCGTCCACCGCGACTGGTACCACACCGACTGGGTGGCCGATCGCACGATCGACTGGCTCGACGGCCTCGCTGCCGACGACGACTGGTTCTGCTGGATGAGCTTCCCCGACCCGCACCACCCGTGGGACCCGCCCAGCTCCGAGCTCGGCCGCGTCGACTGGCGCGACGTCCCTCTGCCGACCGGCTACCCCGAGTCCCGCGCCGAGCGCGAGAAGCTGCTCGACGACAAGCCGCGGCACTGGCGGCTCTGGTACGACGGCGCGCTGGTGTCGAACTACGAGGCCCCCTCCGGCTGGGTCCCCGCCACCCTCACGGCCGACCAGGTGCGCGAGGTCAACGCCCGCAACGCCATCGAGGTCGAGCTCATCGACGAGGCCCTCGGGCGGGTGCTCGCGGCGATCGCCGCCCGCGGCTGGGAAGACGACGTCGACGTGGTGTTCACCACCGATCACGGCGAGCTCCAGGGTGACTTCGGGCTGCTGTTCAAGGGCCCGTACCACGTCGACGGCTTGATGCGGCTGCCGCTGATCTGGCGCCCGGCGCCCTCCGCGGCTGTCGCTCCCGCGACGGTGACGGCACCTGTGGGGCTGGTCGACCTCGCCCCGACCTTCTGCGCCATCGCGGGCATGGAGGCGGGGGAGTGGATGGAGGGCCAAGCCCTCCCTGTCGACGACACCGACGCCGGCGAGCGCCGCTTCGAGCGGGCGCTGACCGCGTGGGACAGCGAGCTGCTCGGCGTCGCCGTGCACCTGAGCACAATCACCCGAGACGGCTGGGTGTGCACCACCTACGCGCCAGGCACGGTCCACGACGGCACCGAGGGCGAGCTCTACGACCTCGACCAGGATCCGCTGCAGCGTGTGAACCGCTGGGACGACCCGTCGGTGAGGGCTCTGCGCGACGACCTGCTCGACGACCTGCGCACCAGCCTCCCGCCGGCGCGTGCTCCACGGCTGCCGCTCGAAGCACCCGTCTGAGGGCCCCCGCAAAGGGGGCGTAACGGCCCGTCGGTGACGGCGGGCACGCCTCGGGTGACGCGGTGTCAATGACCCGCGGCCCACCCGGGCATGGCCCGCTTGGGCCAGGCAGATCGAGCCCGTCGGCCTACGCAGACCGACGAGTTGGGTGTCGATGTCTCTTGTGTCCGCGTCACCGACCTGGTGGCGCCCGTGCAGGAGCAACCGTGACGCCGATCCGCAGAGCTGTCATCACCGTGGCCACCATCGTCGTCGTCTGCCTCGGTGTGGCAGGGGCCCCCACCGCTGCCGCCGAGAGCGCCGACGTCGAGCCCTTGAACGTCGAGGTCGTGCACGACGAGGCGTTCAACGAGGTCGTCGAGCGGGTCGAGCACCGCGACGGCTCGGTGTCGGTCGTGATCAGCTCCTCGCTCGCCGGCACTGCTGAGACGACCGGCGCCGCTCGGAGCATCGACGACGCCTGCGCGGGCCGCGAGGCCCACCACTTCAACGACATCGGCTCCGGTGCCCACGCCTCCTCGATCGCCTGCCTCGTGGGCCTCTACGTCACCAACGGCCTGACCCCCTGGGAGTACGGCCCGAGCCGCGAGGTCAGCCGGGCCCAGATGGCCAGCTTCGTCGTCCGAGCCCTCGACGTGGCCGGTGCGCGCATCCCCCGCACCGCCCCCGACGCCTTCGCCGACGATCACGGCTCGGTGCACGAGAGCGCGATCAACCGCCTCGCCGCCGTCGGCGTCATCGCCGGCACCGGACCCTCTTCGTTCTCGCCCGGTCGCTCGGTCACCCGGGCCCAGATGGCCACCTTCGTGGTGCGGGCCGCCGAGCTGTACTCCGGTTCCGTGCTGCCGGCCGCCTCGGGCGTGTTCTCCGACATCGGCAGCCACACCCTCGCCCCCAGCATCGCCAAGGCCGCCCAGGTGGGCATCGCCGCCGGCACCGGCACCGGGCGCTACCTCCCCAACGAGCCCGTCACCCGAGCCCAGATGGCCAGCTTCCTGGCCCGCCTGCTCGACCTGCTCGTCGCTGAGCACGGCGCGGTGCTGCCCGATCTTCCGAAGCTGCCGGCCCCGCCGCCCACCACCACCGTCCCGCCCACCACGACCACCACCCGACCGCCGACCACGACGACGCCCCAGGCCCCGGTCGCCTCGGCTCCGGCGGCGCCCGCCTTCAACGCCGACCACGCCTTCATCTTCCCGGCCGGCCCCAACGGCACGACCGGCCCGGCGCGCTGGAACCCCTGCCAGGTGGTCACCTTCAGCGTGAACACCAGCGGCGCCACCGGCGCTCAGGTCGACGCCGTGCTGGCCGGCCTCTACGAAACGGCCAAGGCCACCGGCATCGCCATGCAGCCGGTGACCTCCGGTGCGCAGGTGACGGTGTCGTTCGTGCCGGCCAGCGACTCCCGCGTCGCGGGGTCAGTCGTCGGTCGGGCGCACGTCAACAGCCGCTGGTCCTGGGGCAGCCCGAACGCCTGGATCTCCCACGCCGACGTCGTGTTCGACCGGGACGACCTCTCCCGTGCCGCGCCGACCAACGGCGCCGGCGGCACCTGGGGCTCGGTGGCCCGCCACGAGTTCGGCCACGCCTTCGGCCTGGCCCACGCGGCCACCACCGAGCAGGTCATGTACCCGTCGCTGTCCTCCCGGACGCCCGCCCCCTGGGGCCCCGGCGACCGCTACGGCCTCTACCAGCTCGGCTCCGCCCAGGGCTGCTGATCAGGGCAGGCCAGCGGCGCTGGCTACCTGAGCGCGGTGGCGTCCATGTCGTCGGACAGCCGGGCCAGCTCCTTCTCCGGGACCTCCTCGATCGGTGTCGCGAGCTCGGCCACTGCCGGTCCGACCTGCGCGGCCAGCGGAGCGAGCGCCTCCAGATCGAAGCCGTAGAGCTGAGCGGCGTTCTCCGAGAGGATCTTGCGCACCTCAGCGGGCGCGATGCCGCTCAGCCGAGACCTGAGGTGCTCACGGGTGTACGGGTGGCTGCCCTCGTCATGGGGGTAGTCGCTGCCCCACATGAAGCGGTCGATGCCGATCTCGTGGCGCACCGCCAGGTCGGCGGCGCCAGGGGTGCTGACGCCCATCCACACGTTCTGGTGGAAGTACTCCGTGGCCGAGCGGGGGAGGACGTGCTGTGAGCCGTAGCGGATCTCGCCCGTGGCCCCCGTGTCACGGATGCCCTCCAGCATCGAGTCGAGCCGCTCGAGCAGGGGTGGCACCCATGCGCAGCCGGCCTCGGTGATCACGAACCGCAGGCGGGGGAAGCGCTCGAACACCCCCGAGAGGATCATCTGCACCAGCGGGCGCTGCGTGTAGAAGACGACCTCGTTGATGTAGAGCAGCATCGACACCGGGTACGCCCCGTAGTCGGGGTTGCCGCTGCCGCTGTGCACGTTGACCGGGATCTCGAGCTCCTGGCAGACCTCCCAGAGCGGGTCGTAGCAAGGGTCGTAGAGCGGCTTCACGTACTTCACATCGGGCGGGACGTTGGGCAGCAGGACCCCGCCGCGCAGGCCGTTCTCCTTGATCCAGCGCACGTCGGCGATGGCGTCGTCCACGTCGTTCAGGAAGATCTGGCCGATCCCGGCCCGACGCTCGGGGAACTCGCCGCACCAGTCGACCAGCCAGCGGTTGTGGGCCTGCACCCCGGCGTGGCGGTGCGCGTACTCCTCGTCGGTCGGCGGCTTGGCGAACAGCACGAAGCTCGGAAAGAAGGGCGGCACGGTGTTGGGGAACACCACCTCGCCCACCACGCCGTCGGCCTCCTGCTGCGAGTTGCGCATGTCGTTGTCCCAGTTGCGCAGCCGCCGATCGTCGCCGAGGTCCTTGTACGGGTTCTTGTAGCGACCCCGCCACGCGTCGAAGTCCTCGTGGAACGCCGGATCGAGGTACTCGCGGTAGGTGGCGTGCGACGCCCCCGCGTGGCAGTCGGCCGAGATGATCGTGTAGCGATCATCGGCTCCGGTCGTCGCTGACATCGGCTGGTCCCCCTTGCCCTGGCGTGATGCACACCCTAGAAGTAGAACACGTTCTAGTTCCAGCGGGGGGCGAGCCGTCCGATCGAGCGGACCGGCTCAGGCTGGGGCACCGGCGGCACCGGCTCGGGGTTCGGGTCGGGGACCGGGGGCTGGGGCGGGAACGGATCAGGCAGGGAGTCGGTCATGGCCGCGCGCGTTGCCCGTGGTTGCAGCCGCCAAACGTCTCAGCTGGAGAGTGAGCTCGACCCGCCGAGCGTGGGTGCCGATAGGTCGGCCCACACGAGCGTGCGGCCACGATCGAGCCGGGCGCCCCAGGCGCTGCTCAGGCGCCCGATGAGCGGCAGGCCCCGCCCGCCTCGCGCTGTCGCCTCGGGCATGGGCCGGGGAGCGGGAGGCGAACCGCCCTCGTCGTAGACCTCCAGGTGAACGCACCCGGCATCGATGTCGATGTGGACCTCGATCTGACCGGCGCCGTGCAGCACCGCGTTGGTGACCATCTCGCTCGTCACCAAGAGCACATCGTCGGTCGCCTGCACGCCGGAGCGCTCCAGTGCGGAGCTCACGAACTGCCGAGAGTGGGAGATCTCGCGAGCGTCGTGCTCGAAGGTCTCGGTGAGGTGCATGTCAGGCCCCTTCCCGGCCCATCGCCAGGTGACACATGGATCTGTCGGCGTCGCGGTCCCCGTCCCGATGGTGCGATACTCGCGGAGCCATGCCGAACATCGACGACGAGCAGCCGGCCCTGACCATCGAGGCCCGTCCGGCCCCCGATGGGAACGTGCTGGTGACCGCCGGTGAGCTGGATCTCGCCACCGCGCCGCAGCTGAGCGAGGCGGCCGAGGCCCTGATCGAGACGGGGGCCAAGCGGCTCGTGTTCGAGGTCAGCGGGCTGTCGTTCATGGACAGCTCGGGGCTGCGGGTGCTCCTCGAGCTCTCGAAGCGAGCCGAGGTCGTGCTGCGAGCCCCCTCCAGGTCGGTGCGACGCGTGGTCGAGTCGACTGGCGTCGACACCATCCTCACCCTCGAGGACTGAACCGACCCGGAGGGCTCGTTCGGGCGAGCCTGCCGGTCAGGCGGCGGAGCGCTCCAGGATGTGCACGCCGCACGCCGAGCCGAGGCCGATGACGTGGGCCAAGCCCACCTTGGCGCCCTCGATCTGACGGTCGCCGGCCTCGCCGCGGAGGTGGTGGCACACCTCCCAGATGTTGGCGATGCCGGTGGCGGCGATGGGGTGGCCCTTGCTCTCGAGGCCACCGGACACGTTCACGGGCGTCTTGCCGTCACGCCAGGTGGCGCCGCTGTTGAAGAAGTCGACGGCGCCGCCCTCCTCGCACAGCCCGAGGTTGTCGTAGTGCACGAGCTCAGCGGTGGCGAAGCAGTCGTGCAGCTCGACGAGGTCGAGGTCTTCGGGCGAGACGCCGGCCTGCTCGTAGGCCTGCTGAGCGGCCAGCTTGGTGAGCGTGTTCACGTCGGGCAGCACCTGGCAGCTCTCCTGCCACGGGTCGCTGGTGAGGATCGAGGCCGACACCTTCACGGCCCGGCGCTGCTGCTCGAGCGAGAGGGTCTTCAGCTTGCTGTCTGACACGACCACCGCCGCGGCCGCTCCGTCGCAGTTGGCGGAGCACATGGGCCGGGTGTTCGGGTAGGCGATCATCATGTCGCCCATGATCTCCTCGAGCGACATCTTCTTCGTGTAGGCCGCGAGGGGGTTCAGCGTGGAGTGGCTGTGGTTCTTCTCGCTGATCTTGGCGAAGAGCTCGAAGCTGGTGCCGCCGTACTTGTGGCCGTACTCCATGCCGATCTGGGCGAACACGCCGGGCATGGTGTCGGTGCCGATGCGACCGTCGGTGCCGGTGACGGCGCCGTAGCGGCCCTTGGGCTCGAAGACCTTGCCCTGGCCCTTGGCGGTGCCGCCGGCGAGGAGGCCGGCGCCCGCGAGCTTCTCGACGCCCACGGCGAGGCCCATGTCGCACTCGCCGGCCTTGACCGCCATGATCGCCGTGCGCAGCGCCGTGGCGCCCGTGGCGCAGGCGTTGGCCACGTTGTAGACGGGGATGCCGGTCTGGCCGATCTGCTTCTGCAGCTGCTGGCCGATCCCGCCGCCCGCACCCATGAGGTTGCCGGCCGCGAGGATGCCCATGTCCTTCATGGTCACGCCGCCGTCGGCCAGCGCCGCGAGGGCGGCCTCGGACGCGAGGTCGACGACGTCCTTGTCCGGGTGCTTGCCGAACTTGGTCATCTTGATTCCGAGGATCCAGATGTCTTCAGACACTTCTCAAGCCTCCAGGGGTTCGAAGCCGAAGCCGATGGCCTCGTTGCCTTCGTCGTCGGTGCCCACCGAGTAGGTGGCCAGGCGGACCTTCATGCCGAGCGTCACGTGGTCAGGGTCGGGCTCGGTGTTGATGACGTTGCCGCGCACGCTGGTGCCGTCGCAGTCGACGACGCCGGCAACGAACGGCACCGGGACACCGGGAGCCGCGAAGGCGACGATCGTGAAGGCGCGGAGCTCGCCCTCGGTCGGCACCTTGGCCTTCTCGAAGGTCGTGCCGCTGCAGGAAGCGCAGGCGTTGCGGCGGTCGAAGAAGCGCGCCCCGCAGGACGTGCACTGGTTCGCCTCCAGGTGAGGGTCGTCGCCCAGCACCAGGTAGTCGACGATGGGTACGGCAGACACGAGATCCCCCTTGCCGGTGAACAGTCGGCACAGGGCTACCAGGTGCGCTGGCGCGCCGTCGAGACGGCGTAAGACCCGCTGCGGTGGCTCGCTAGCTGATCGGCATCAGCAGGGATGAGCGGCCCGCGCTCCAGCTGTCGAGCAGGTGCCGGGTGAGCAGCGCCTCGACCGCCGAGAGCGCCTTGGCGCCGAAGATCACCTCGCCGCCGAGCATGGGCTCCTGCTCGACCAGCTGCGCCGCCATCTCGTGCAGGGCGACCACCTGGTGGCGCTCGTCGGCGAGGACGTGCTCGGAGTAGAAGCGGGTGGCGGCCTCGTCGAAGCCGAGGCGCTCGAGCGCAGCTCGGTACCGACCCATCGGGCCGACCGAGCACATCTCGAACACCGCGAGGTGCCCGACGAGGGCGCCGCGCCAGCGTCGGTGCAGGCCGAACATGGTCGCCAGGTTGCCGGTGGTGAGGGTGATGCCGGGCAGCGCGTCGACGTAGGTGCCGTAGCGGTCGTCGAGCCCCAGCTCGCGCATGGTCGTGGCGAAGAGCGTGGCGTGGACGTCCTCGGGGCGGCCGTGGCCGTACTCGCCCATCTGGATGTCGACGAGCGCCGCCTTGGCCCGGCCCCACAGCCGGGGGATCGCCCAGGTGTGGGGATCGGCCTCCTTCAGCTGGTAGGCGGAGCGGTGCACGGCGAACTCGCGCATCTGCTGGAGCGTGCCCCGCTCGGCCATGAAGGTCGACAGCGACGGGCCGAGCTCGGTCGCGGCCACCTCTTCGAGCCCCGCGACGGTTGCGCTCACCGAGACACCGCAGGGAGGGTGGCCCACGAGGCTGGTGAGGCCGTCCTCCAGCGCCCGCTCGAGCCGGCGCCGCTCGCGCAGCAGGCTCGGCTCCCACTCCCACGCCTCGTCGACCTCGGCGAGGCCGCGGTAGTGGAGCTCGTAGCAGAGGTGCAGGGCAAGGGCGCTGTCGTGCCCGGTTATCGGGTCCTCGTCGCCGATGGGGAGGGGCTGGAGCTCGTGGGGCGGGAGCACCAGGTGGTCGAGCAGCCGCTCGGTGATCGGGCCGCGCGGGTGCGGCAGGGGCGGATCCTCGATGTCGAGGTTGAGCACGTCGTCGCGGTCGGGAGCCCGACGCGGAGCAGGTTCTGACTGGGGCACGGGTCGTTCGACGGCACCGGAGGTCTGGGCCGGCTCGTCGCCGGCCGAGACCTCAGGGTCGTCGGCCTCCGAGGGTGATGGACCGGGAGACAGCAGGGTCATGGCCCGCTGTTACCCGGTCATCACATCGACGAACCTGCCGTCCAACGCAGGATCTGTGGGCGCGTAGGCACGCTCGGCGTGCCTACGCGCCCACAGATCTTGGGGTCAGAGGCTGTCGAGGGCCTGGCGCAGGTCGGCGACCAGGTCGTCAGGGTCCTCGATCCCGACCGAGAGCCGCACGAGATCAGCCGGCACCTCGTTGCCGGTGCCGGCCACCGACGCGTGGGTCATCCGGCCGGGGTGCTCGATCAGGCTCTCGACCGCGCCGAGGCTCTCGGCCAGCGTGAACAGCTCCGTGCGCTCGCAGAGCGCGAGGGCCGCCTGCTCGCCGGCGGCGAGGCGCAGCGACACCATCCCCCCGAAGCCCGACATCTGGCGCTTGGCGATGGCATGGCCGGGATGGTCGGACAAGCCCGGCCAGAGGACCTCGGCGACGGCGCTGTGGGAGCGGAGCACCTCGGCCACCGCGGCAGCCGAGTCGCAGTGCCGCGCCATGCGCAGCTGGAGCGTCTTGGCGCCGCGGTGCAGGAGGTAGCAGTCGAAGGGACCGGGCACCGCGCCGGCCGCGTTCTGCAGGAAGCCGATGCGCTCGGCCAGACCGTCGTCGCTCGTGGCGACGAAGCCGCCGACCACATCGCTGTGGCCGCCCAAGTACTTCGTGGCGGAGTGGACGACGATGTCCGCGCCGAGCGCCAGCGGCTGCTGGAGGGCGGGAGTGGCGAAGGTGTTGTCGACCACCACGACCGCGTCGCGCGAGTGGGCGAGAGCAGAGATGGCCTCGATGTCGACGATCCGCAGCCAGGGGTTGCTCGGCGTCTCCAGCCAGACCATGCGGGTCTCGGGGCGCCAGGCCGCCTCCACCGCGGCGAGGTCGGTGAGGTCGACGGCGTCGATCTCGAGCCCGGCGGGGCCGTGCACCCGCAGGGCCAGGCGCATGGTGCCGCCGTAGGCGTCGTCGGGCAGCAGCGCGTGCTGGCCAGGGGAGAGCAGGCGCAGCAGCGCGTCCTCCGCGGCCAGGCCCGACGCGAAGGCGAAGCCGTGGGTGGCTCCCTCGAGCACGGCGCCGTGGGCCTCCCACGCGGCGCGGGTGGGGTTGCCGCTGCGGCTGTACTCGAAGGCTCGCGGGTGGGCCACGGCGTCCTGGGCGAAGGTGGTGGCCAGGGATATCGCGGGCACGACCGCACCCGTGACGGGATCGGCCGGGCCGGCGCCGTGCACCGCTCGCGTGCCGAACCCCTTGCCGTCGAGATCTGCCATCAGCGGGTGCTCCGATCGCCTAGTAGAGAGCCCAGGACGTCTGAGCGGGTGACGACGCCGACGGGGTGGCCGCCGTCGAGCACCAGTGCGGCCGCGGCGCCGTCGAGGGTGGTCATCGCCTCGCTCAGCGGTTCGCCGATCCCCACCGTCGGCAGCGCCGGGCCCATCACCTCGCCGACCGGGCGATCGAGCGCCCCGGCGTCGGCGACCGCGGCCTGGAGGAGCTGGCGCTCCGAGACCGCGCCGATGACCTCGGCCAGCACCACCGGCGGTTCGTGCTTCACGACCGGCATCTGGCTCACCTCGAACTCGCGCAGGATCTCGATCGCCTGCCGGACCGTCTCGTCGGGGTGGGTGTGCACGAGCAGCGGCAGGTCGGCCCCGCGCCCGTGGAGCAGGTCGCCCACCGTCGGGCCGGCGGCGCGGAGGAACCCGTGGTCGGCCATCCAGCCGTCGTCGTAGAGCTTGGAGAGGTAGCCCCGGCCGGAGTCGGGGATGTGCACGACCACGACGGCTTCGGGCGGGAGGGTGGCTGCCACCTGCAGGGCCGCGGCCACCGCGGTGCCGCCCGAGCCTCCGATGAGCAGCCCCTCCTCGCGGGTGACGCGGCGGGCCATGGCGAAGCTGACGGCGTCGCTGACCGCGACGACCTCGTCGACCACGGTGGGGTCGTAGGTCGACGGCCAGAAGTCCTCGCCGATGCCCTCGACGAGGTATGGCCGGCCGGTGCCGCCGGAGTAGACGGAGCCCTCGGGGTCCGCGCCGATGGTCTGGATCGCGGGGTTGCGCTCCTTCAGGTAGCGGCCGATGCCGGTGATCGTGCCGCCGGTGCCGACGCCGCACACGAAGTGGGTGATGCGGCCCTTCGTCTGCTCCCAGATCTCCGGCCCGGTGGTCTCGTACTGGGCTCGCGGGTTGTCGGGGTTGTGGTACTGGTCGGGCTTCCAGGCGTTGGGCAGCTCTCGGGCCAGGCGATCCGACACCGAGTAGTAGGAGTCGGGGTGCTCCGGGTCGACGGACGTGGGGCAGACGTGCACCTCGGCGCCGTAGGCCCGCAGCTGCGCGATCTTGTCGGGCGCCACCTTGTCGGGGCAGACGAACACGCACTTGTAGCCCTTGCGAGCCGCCACGATGGCCAACCCGACCCCGGTGTTGCCGCTGGTCGGCTCGACGATCGTGCCGCCGGGCTGGAGCCGGCCGTCGCGCTCGGCGGTCTCGATCATCGCCAGGGCCGGTCGGTCCTTCGACGAGAAGCCGGGGTTGAACAGCTCGAGCTTCGCGACGATGTGGCAGTCCACGTCGCGGGCGACGCGATCGAGGCGCACCATCGGCGTGTTGCCGATCAGCTCGATGAGGTCGTTGGCCACGTCCATCGGCTCGCCCGGATCGGTGACCCGGTAGACGGGGACCCCGTCGATCTCGTCGGCGTCGTCGCTGTGCAGCACCACCGGGAGGCCCCGCTCGTGGAGCTCGGTGGCGACCGGCGCGGCGTCGGCGGCGGACCCGAGCACGCCGATGCGGCGTGGGATGTGGCCGCGGAGGTCGGCGAGCAGCGGCAGCAGGTCACCGCCCGGCTCGATGTGCGCCGTTCGCCGGGCCCGAGCGGACAGCCTCGGAGGAACGATCGCATCACCAACCACCACGAGCAGATCCATGCCGTGGACCATATCGACCGCTCCCGTCGACCCGTTCGCCGACCGCCAGCTCGCTGGATCATCCCAGGATCAGGGCGAGGACGGGGATGGTGACGAGGGCGGCGAGCAGGCCGACGCCGACGACGGTCGTGGCCAGGTCGCCGTCGAGGTCGGCACCGGCGGCGAGCACGCCGGCGGTCACCATCGGGGGCATCGCCGACTCGAGGATCGACGCCCGCCAGGCGGGGTCGTCCCAGCCGCCGGCGGCCAGCGCCGCGACGACGACCGCGAGCGGCATCAAGACCATCTTCGTGCCGAGGCACCAGATGGCGGCCTGCCGAGCCGAGGCCGTGGCGACCACCCGGAACCGCAGCCCTAGGGTCAGCATGGCGATCGGGGCGACGAGGCTCCCCAGCGCGCCGAGCACGTCCTCCGCGCCGGCCGGGAGCTCCACCCAGCGCAGAGGGATGCTCGCCAGCACAGCGATGAACGGGGGGAAGCGCAGCAGGCGCAGCGCCACCGGTCCGACGCCGCCCTCGCTGCTGCCGTAGTGGGCGGCGATGAACGAGCCGTAGACCGCGAGGCCCAGGAACGAGCCGAGCTGGTCGAAGGCGATGGCCCTTGTCAGCTCCTCCTCGCCGAGCAGCGACTCGACCATGGCCAGGCCGAGGAAGGTCGTGTTGCCGAGCGGCGTCACGAGCATCAGGGCGCCGACCGTCGACCGCTTCCAAGCGAAGTGGCGGCCGGCGAGGAGCACCACGCCCGCCGCGAGCGCGCCGGTGCCCCAGGCTGCCGCGACGGGTGTGGCGAGGTCGGCTCCGACCGCCAGCTCGGGGAGCTTGTCGAGGACGAGGGCCGGCACCGTCACCGACAGGACGGCGTGGTCGAGCCACGGCACCAGCGACCGCGAGCGGGGCACGAGGCGCTGGATGAGCAGACCCGCGGCGAAGCAGGCGAGGACGAGGGCGAGCATCTCTGGCTACCGGCGAGCGGGCGGCCGCTACCAGCCCTTGAAGTCGGGCTGGCGCCGCTCGCCGAAGGCGGCGATCCCCTCGGCCATGTCGGCGGTGGCCGTCACCAGCTCCTGGGCGTAGGCCTCCTCCTCGAACGCGCTGTCCCGGCCCGACTCGAAGCTGCGGTTCACCAGCCGCTTGGTCATCGCGATGGCCTTGGTGGGGCCGGCGGCCAAGCGGACGGCCAGCTCGTCGACGGTGCTGGTCAGCGCGCTGGCAGGCACGACCCGGTTGGCGATGCCCCAGCGCTCGCAGTCGGACGCCGAGAGCTGGTCGCCGAGGAACATCAGCTCCTTGGCCCGCTGCGGGCCGACGATGCGCGGGAGCAGGTAGCAGCCGCCGGCGTCGGGGATGATCCCGCGCTTCACGAACACCTCGGTGAGCCGGGCGGTGTCGGCCATGACGACGAGGTCGCAGGCGAGCACGAGGTTCGCTCCACCGCCTGCAGCCGTCCCGTTCACCGCTGCGATCACCGGCTTCTCGCAGTCGAGGACGGCGGCCACGAGCCGCTGCCAGCCCGACCGGATGAGGCGAGCGACGTCACCCAGCGCGCGCTCCGGAGCACCCGCGGGCCGAGGCGGCTCCGGGCGCTGGGCTCCGCCGAGGCCGGCGCCAGTGCAGAAGTGCTTCTCGCCCGCTCCGGTCAGCACGATGGCACGGACCTCGAGGGACGCCGAGAGCTCCGTGAACGTGTCCGCGAGGTGGTCGCGCATCTCCGCGGTGAGGGAGTTCCCCGCGTCGGGCCGATCGATCGTGATGCGGGCGATGCCACCGTCGACTGAGGTGCGGATCAGCTCCGTGACGGGCGCGCCCATGGCGCGGCAGCGTAGCGGTGCCCTCAGGTGCCCTCGTGCTCAGCCGGCGAGCCGCGGAGCCAGCTCGGCGACCAGGTCGACGACCTCGCGGGCGCAGTCGGCGAACTGCTCGGCGTCACCGCCGCCGGGGTCGATGACCTCCTCCCAGT
>DATCYI010000360.1:0-2841 GCA_036570385.1 Acidimicrobiales bacterium
GCCGCCGCGACGTGGCGGGCGAGCAGCAGCGCCGAGGGCACCGACACGGCCTCGAGGTCGCCTCCGAACGCGTGCCCGGCGGTGATGGTGGTCGCCACGAGCCCGGCGTCGACCATCGCGGCGACGAGGTCGGACAGCGCCAGCGGGAGGGCGGCGCCATCGGTCATGACGTAGGAGATCTGCGCGTGGGGGGCGTGGGCGAGGATCGCCGCCGCTACGCAAGGCACCTGGCTGTGGAGGCTGCAGGCCACCACAGGCATGCCGTCGAGGGTGTCGGGAAGGCTGGGGTGCTGCTCCTCCGCCGCGCCGGTGTCGACCTGGAGGCTCGTGTAGCGGAGCTTCATGATGTGGCCGGGGCCGGGCTGCTCGAAGCTCTCGCGGGCCAGGTTCCAGTGCACGACGTGCCAGCCGCCGGTGCCGAGGCCGAGCTCGACCGCCGTCGTGTTGACCACCACCGGGTCACCGATGGCGACGGAGCCCGTGAGCTGGGTGAGCACGTAGGCGCGCCCGAGATCGGTCTCGACCCGCTGGAGGCCTGGCCGCTCGGCCAGCAGCGCGGTGACCGTGCCGGTCCGGAAGGTGGGCACTAGCGATGCGTCACTACAGGGAGGCGATGAGCTTCTCGACGCGCTCGTCGTGGGCCTTGAACGGGTCCTTGCAGAGCACGGTGCGCTGCGCCTGGTCGTTCAGCTTCAGGTGCACCCAGTCGACCGTGTAGTCGCGCTTGCGCTCCTTGGCCCGACGGATGAACTCGCCGCGGAGCCGGGCCCTGGTGGTCTGCGGAGGCGTCTCGACCGCTTCGTCGATGGCTGAGTCGGTGCAGGTGCGCTCGACCATCCCGGCGTCCTGCAGCTTGTAGAACACGCCGCGCTGGCGGCTGATGTCGTGGTACTGGAGGTCGAGCAGGGCGATCTTCGGGTCGGTGAGGGGCAGGTCGTGCTTGGCCCGGTAGCCCTCGATCAGCTTGTGCTTGATCACCCAGTCGACCTCGCGGTCGAGGTCCATCGGGTCACGCTCGATGGTGCTCACGCAGTGCTCCCACATCTGCAGGGCCTGCTTCTCCTGCGGGGTGAGGTCCTTGGTCTCCGCGTACTTGAGCGCCTTGTTGAGGTACTCGGTCTGGATGTCGAGCGCGGAGAGCTCGCGTCCGTTGGCCAGGCGCACCTTGCGCCGGCAGGTGGTGTCGTGGCTGATCTCGCGGATGGCGCGGATCGGGTTCTCGAGGGTGAGGTCGCGCAGGACCTGCGAGGGGTCCTCCAGCATCCGCAGCAGGATCGACGTGGCGCCGACCTTGAGGAAGGTCGTGTACTCGCTCATGTTCGAGTCGCCGACGATGACGTGGAGGCGCCGGTACTTCTCGGCGTCGGCGTGGGGCTCGTCTCGCGTGTTGATGATCGGGCGGCTGCGGGTGGTGGCCGAGCTGACGCCCTCCCAGATGTGCTCGGCCCGCTGGGCGATGCAGTACATCGCGCCTCGCGCCGTCTGCAGCACCTTGCCGGCGCCGGCGTAGATCTGGCGGGACACGAAGAACGGGATCAGGACCTCGGCGTAGTGGCCGAAGTCGTCCCGCCGCGAGGTGAGGTAGTTCTCGTGGCAGCCGTAGCTGTTGCCCGCCGAGTCGGTGTTGTTCTTGAAGAGGTAGATGACGCCGCGGATGCCCTCCTCGCGGAGCCGTGCCTCGGCCGACTCGAGCAGCTGCTCGAGGATCCGCTCCCCCGCCTTGTCGTGGGTGACGAGGTCGAGGATCGAGTCGCACTCGGGTGTGGCGTACTCGGGATGGGAGCCGACGTCGAGGTAGAGCCGGGCGCCGTTGGCCAGGAACACGTTGCTGCTGCGCCCCCACGACACGACCCGCCGGAACAGGTACCGGGCGACCTCGTCGGGGCTGAGGCGGCGCTGACCCCGCAGCGTGCAGGTGACCCCGTACTCGTTCTCCAGCCCGAAGATCCGGCGGTCCATGGGCTGCAACCTACCGTGACCCCGCTCCAGCCGGTCG
Source organism: Acidimicrobiales bacterium (assembly GCA_036570385.1). Taxonomy (GTDB): domain Bacteria; phylum Actinomycetota; class Acidimicrobiia; order Acidimicrobiales; family VFJN01; genus VFJN01. Next base: position 1,997 of record DATCYI010000360.1, read on the forward strand.
GACGGGCGTCAACCACGAGATCTGTGGGCGCCCAGGCACGCCATTCGTGCTCTCGCGCCCACAGATCTTCGGGTTGGGGGCGATCGCTCACTCGTAGCGGAGCGCGTCGAGGACCTCGACGCGTGCGGCCCGGCGAGCGGGCCAGCCCGCAGCAGCGAGTACCACGACCATGGCAACGCCCCCGGACGAGATCAGAGCCGTCCAATCGAACGTGACCGGGTTTCGGAACCCGACGACGAACGGCAGCACCCCGTTCAGCGCGATCAGCATGACCGGTCCGATCACCGCTGACAGGGCGCAGCCGGCTAGGCCCACCAGGCCGGCCTCGATGAGCAAGAGCCGCGCCAAGCTCGGCGATTCCGCGCCGACCGCTGCCAGCAACCCGAGCTCACGACGTCGTTGCGTAGCGGCGAGGAGCAGGCTCGAGAGCACCGCCGTGAAGAGCACCACCAGGAGGGCCTGCTGCATCACCCGGAACGAGGCGAACTGGACGTCGACCTCGTCGGCGATCGCGTCCGCGACCATTGCTGACGAGCGCGAGACGAGCTCTGGGTGGAGCTCGGCGTCGAGGATGCTGCCGGCCAGCTCGGCCTCGCTGACGCCAGGCTCCGGTGCGACGGCGACGAACGAGTACGGCTGCGGGCCGAACAGCTCCTCGAGACGCTCGCTGGACATCGTCACGTTCCACCCGACGTTGGCGGGGGCGTCCCACACCCCCTGCACCGGCAGGCGGACCCGGCCTGAGGGGGTGGGCAGCTCGACGACATCTCCCGGGCGGGCGCCGGTGGCTCGCGCCAGGCCGGCACCGATGACGACCTCTCCAGCGGCGAGGCGCTCCTCGCTCG
>DATCYI010000361.1:0-3694 GCA_036570385.1 Acidimicrobiales bacterium
CGGTGGCCCGTTGGGTCCGCCGCAGCGCGCCGGGCGCGCCCTGGGCGGGCGCGGGCATCACGCTCAACGCCGTGGCGCCAGGCGCCGTCGAGACCCCGATGCTCCAGGCGACGCGCGAGGACGCGGTGGTGGGAGCCTTCGTGGACGCCTTCCCGGTGCCCGTCGGCCGCAAGGCGAGCGCCGACGAGCTGGCGGCGTTCGTGGAGTTCCTGCTCGGGCCCGACGCGAGGTTCATCTGCGGATCGCTGCTCTTCGTGGACGGCGGCACCGACGCGCTGCTGCGCCCCGACTCGGTCCCCGAGCCGATGCGCTGACCCACCGCCCGCATCTGGCGCGCTCCTCACGCCGCATAGTAGGCATCCCTACTATCGAGCGGTAGCCCTACCGCTGACCGTCCCATGGGAGCCCGCCATGCCGATCAAGCGATCCGTTCGCGCCGTCCTGCTGCTCGCCCTCGCCGCGCTGGTAGCGCTCACCGCCGCATGTGGCGACGACGGCGACGACGCTGCAGCCGACACCGATGGGGGCGAGGCCAGCTCGTCTGTCGACGAGGGGGCTTTCCCGGTCACCATCGAGCACGCCTTCGGCGCGACCGAGATCACCGAGGCGCCCGAGCGCGTGGTCACCTGGGGTTGGGGCAGCACCGACGCCGCCATCGCCCTCGGCGTCGTGCCCGTGGCCATCCCCTTCGACGACTACGCCGGCGACGACGAGGGCGTCCTGCCCTGGGTCCGCGAGGCCCTAGACGAGATGGGCGCAGAGCTGCCGACGATCCTGCCCAACCAGGACGAGGCGCCGTTCGAGGCGATCGCCGCGGCGCGGCCGGACATGATCATGGCTGCGTACTCCGGCATCACCGCGGAGGAGTACGAGCTGCTCTCCGCCATCGCGCCAGTCGTCGCCTACCCAGGTGAGGCGTGGGCGACCCCGTGGCAGGAGCTGATCGAGATCGTGGGCACCTCCCTGGGCCGCTCCGACGAAGCCCAGGACCTGCTCGCCGACATCGACGCCCAGGTGGCCGAGCAGGCCGCAGCCCACCCCGAGCTCGAGGGCAAGACCGTCGCCATGGTGTGGGACGCCGCCGGCACGTTCTACGTGTACAAGGCCGCCGACCCCCGGGTGGGCTGGACGCTCGACCTGGGCCTGGTCAGCGCCGAGAGCGTCGACGCTCTGGCCACCGACGAGGCGACCTTCTACTTCACGCTCAGCTACGAGCAGCTCGACCAGCTGACCAGCGACATCCTGGTGTCCTTCGCCGACACCCAGGAGCAGGCCGACGCGTTCCTCGCCTCGCCGCAGGCCCTGCTGATGGACCAGGTGGCCGAGGGCCGCGTCGCGTCTGTGGTGGGTACCGAGTACATCGCATCGGTGTCGCCGCCCACGGCGCTGTCGCTCACGTGGGGGATGGACACGTTCGTCGATGCCCTCTCGTCGGCCGCGCTCGCGGCCGACGGCTGAGCCCTGCTCGGCGCCGGGAGGGCGGGGTCAGCGGTCGTGCTTGATGAACGACACCCGCCCGCTCGGCTCGAGCACCGCCAGGCGGACCTCGTCTAGCGAGGTGATCCCGTTCTGACGGGCCGCCTCCAGGACCTCGTCGAGCGGCATGCGCTCGACGCGCAGCGCTTCGGTCACGGGCCGGCCGTCCTGCACGATGACGAGGGGAACTCCGTCGATGGCGCGCCCCACGGGGGCCCAGCGCCACGACGCGTAGGACAGCACGGTCACCCAGAAGGCGATGGTCGACGCGGCGAGCACCGCTCCGGTGAGCGAGAAGTCCTCCTGCGTCACCCCCTGCTGGACGATGTCACCGACGACTACGAGCAGGATCATCTCGAAGGGGGCCATGTCGGCGAGGGTCCGCCGCTTCAGCCCCCGGGTGAGGATCAGCAGGAAGACGAAGATGATCGTCGCCCGCACCACGATCTCCATCAGAGCCTCCTCACGGCAGCACCCGGGTGTCCGCGTCGACGCTGACCACAGGGACGTTGGCGTCGAACACGGCGACGCTCCCGCTAGCGCCGCGCTGGATCGACGGGGCGATCCGAGCGTCGAAGGAGAAGCGGAACGTCTCGGTGTCGGGCGGGTCGAACTCCCACATGAGCCAGTCGCCGTTGGTCGTCTCAGCCGACGGGGTGGGGTAGAAGCCGTTCTCGTCCCACAGCTCCAGGTAGGCCCGGCTCACCCCGATGGTGATCGGGCCGTCGAACCCGCCGGTGCGGGTGACCTCGATCTCGAAGGGCGTGGCCAGGCCCCCTCGGGTGACCGTGCCGTAGTGGACCACGAGCTCGTAGCCGTCGGCCACCGCGCGCTCCCGGCGGGAGTCGACCCCGACCGTGTCCAGATCGGTGAGCCCGCCGACGAGCGCGACGGCGATGATCGCGGCGAGCGCCGCGGTTACGACCGAGTAGAGGATCCGCCGTCGGCGCACGACCCTCGTGCTGGCGTCGCCCGCCGGCGCCGCTATCCCCGCCAGGGTGTCGATCGGCTCAGCGCTGGGCACCCCGGGCGGTTACCCCTACGGGGTTCGGTGCAGACGTACGGGTGGCGCCGGCTGACGTCAGTCGGCGGTGGCGAGCTGCGGGCTGGCGAGCCCGGCCGTGGTGAGCTCGGAGGAGGCGCAGCGCTCGACGGAGCGACGTCCGGCGGGCACCGGCAGCACCAGCGGCGTGCCCGTGAGGGGGTCGTCGACCACGTGGGCCTCGAGGCCGAACACCCGCTCGACCAGCGCTGGCGTGATGACCTCGCTGGGCGGGCCTTCGGCGGCGATGCCGCCGTCGCACATGGCGATCAGGTGGTCGGCGTAGCGGCAGGCCAGGTTGAGGTCGTGCAGCACGATCACGATCGTGCGGTCCTCTGACTCGTTGAGCTCGGCCAGCAGGTCGAGAACCTCCACCTGGTGGGCGAGATCGAGGAACGTGGTCGGCTCGTCGAGCAGCATCAGCGGGGTGCCCTGGGCGAGGGTGAGCGCGATCCACACGCGCTGGCGCTGGCCGCCGGAGAGCTCGTCGACCGGTCGGTCCACGAGCTCGGTGAGGCGGGTGGCGACGAGAGCCGACTCGACGGCGAGCTCGTCCTCCGCCGAGAACTGGCGGAGCCAGCGCTGGTGCGGGTGGCGGCCCCGGGCCACGAGGTCGCCCACGGTGATGCCCTCCGGCGCGATCGGCTGCTGCGGGAGCACGCCGAGGCGCGTGGCCACCGCTCGGGTGGGAAGGCGGTGGATGTCGGTGCCGTCGAGCACCACGCTGCCGGCGCGGGGCTTCAAGAGCCGGGCCAGGCCGCGCAGCAGTGTCGACTTGCCGCAGGCGTTGGCGCCGACGATGACCGTCACCTTCCCTGGCGGGATCGTGACCGTCAGGTCGTCGACGATGACACGGGAGTCGTAGCCGAGGCGCAGGTTCTGCGCGCTGAGGGTCGTCGCGTCGTGGCTGGGTGGGGTCATCCGCCTCGTCCGATCGTGTTGGCTCGTGCGAGCAGGTACAGCAGGTACGGCGCTCCCAAGATGCCGGTGATGACACCGACCGGGAGCTGGGTAGGGGAGAAGATCTCGCGGGCGACGACGTCGGACGCGATGAGCAGGAGCGCCCCGCAGGCCGCCGCCGGCAGCAGCGCGAGGGTGCGCCCGCCGACCAGGCGGCGGGCGATCTGCGGCGAGACGAGGGCCACGAAGGTGATCGGTCCGGCCGACGCCGTGCCG
>DATCYI010000362.1:0-6148 GCA_036570385.1 Acidimicrobiales bacterium
CGGTGCCAGCCGGGCCGGTGTCGCCGGAGGCGGAGCCGGCCGGCGAGGCGCTGCCCGGCTGGCGGTCGAGCTGAGCTGTGCCCGCCTCGCCGGCGCGTTGGGTGGTGGTGGTCTCCTCAGCCCGTACGAACGGGACCATCAGCCCGGCGGTGAGGATGCCGACGACGAAGCCGATCACCAGCCCGTAGGGCGTGCGGCGCTCTCCCCCCATGTTGCTCCCCAGTCGATCTGAGCCGCCCCCAGCGCCGAAGCACTGAAAAGAGGATACCCAACTGAGAGTCCTATTTCGACCGGTTCCTACCCAGCTCCTGCTAGGTCGGCTAGACGACGCCGCCGAACACCTTCGCGTCGACGATGGCGTCGTCGTCCATGCCGAGCCCGCGGAGCAGGTCGTCGGCATCCGAGCTCAGCTGCGGGGCGGGGCCGAGCTGCGACGGCTCCCTGTCGAACTGCACCGGGGAGGCGACGAGCGGGAGCTCGTGACCGCCGGGGTAGGACACGGTCTGGACGAAGCCGTTCTCGCGGGCTTGCGGATCGTGGGGGAGCTCGGAGATGTGCTGGACGACGTCCCACTGGCCCGGCTGCTGGGCGAGCTGCACCCGCCACTCGGCGAGCGTCCTCGAGGCGAAGACCGCCTCCAGCTCGGCGACGAGGTCGGCGTGGTGCTGATGGAGCGCGCCGTCGGCGAAGCGGGGGTCGTCGATGAGGTCGGGACGGCCCACCACCTCGAGCACGCCGCGCCAGTACACGTCGAGCTGGAGCATGCACAGCGACAGCCAGCGCCCGTCGGCTGTCCGGTAGGTGTTCACGAGCGGGTTCAGCACGAACGGCGCCGGCGGCGGCTCGCTGCTCGTGTCGTCAGCGGGGGGCGTGGCTCCCATGACCGCAGCGCCGACGATGCCCATCTGCATGGCCCACATCGCCGTGCCCATGAGCGAGACGTCGACGATGGCGCCCTTGCCGGTGCGCTCCCGGCGCAGCAGGGCTCCGGCGACGCCGCCGGCCAGGGCCATCCCGCTGATGGAGTCACCGAACGCGCCGGAAGGCTGGTTCACCGGCCGCCCGTAGCCCGGCGGGGTCGCGGCCGCGGCCACGCCGCTGCGGGCCCAGAAGCTGATGGCGTCGTAGCCGCCCTTGCTCGCGTCGTCGCCGCGCGGACCGAAGCCGGTGCCGCAGGCGTAGACGATCTCGGGGTTGCGGGCCTGGACGTCGGCGATGTCGAGGCCGAGCTTGGCCCGGGTGGCGGGCAGGTAGCTGGTGAGGAACACATCGGCCTGCTCGGCCAGCCCGAGCACTATCTCCCGGGCCCGATCCTGGCGCAGGTCGAGGGCGATGCTGCGCTTCCCCCGGTTCCATATCTCCCACGGGAACGACGGCCCCTGCGACTCGATGCCGGCGTTGATCAGGCCGCGCATCGGGTCGCCGTCCGGGGGCTCGACCTTGACCACCTCGGCGCCCCAGTCGGCCAGCACGCCACCCGCCGATGGGACGAACGCCCAGGCCGAGACCTCCAGCACCTTCACGCCTTCGAGCACGTCGTACACGTCGATCTCCCCTTGCCGGCTCCTGGCCGGGTGCAGCCCGCCAGGGCGATTAGAGTAGCCTGAATTAATCGGATGACGAGGGGGCTGGCGATGACGAAGCGCTGGGACTACGAGCTGTACATCGACGGAGCCTGGACGAGCGATGGAGCCGAAGGCACCCTCGACGTCATCGATCCCGCCACCGAGGAGTCGATCGGCTCCGTGCCCGACGGGTCGGTGAAGACCGCCGTCCAGGCGATCACCGCGGCCCGGCGCGCCTTCGACAGCGGTCCGTGGCCGTGGATGAAGCCCGCCCAGCGCGCCGCCGCGCTGGTGAGGATGGCCGAGATCCTCGAGTCACGATCCGGCGACCTGCGGGAGCTGATCGTGGCGGAGACGGGGTCCACCGGCTTCCTGACCGACTTCGTGCAGGCCGCGGGCTCCATCGGCATGTTCCGCTCCAACGCCGCGATCTCCGAGCACTCGTTCCCCTGGGTGGAGAGCGGGCTCCCCGCGGGCCAGGCCGCCGGGATGGCCGGCAGCGCGATCGTGCGCGAGCCGATCGGCGTGGTGGCGGCGATCACGCCGTTCAACTTCCCGTTCATGCTCAACGTGGTGAAGGTCGCCCCGGCCCTGGCCGTGGGCTGCACGGTCGTGCTCAAGCCCCACCCGTGGACGCCGCTCGACGCGATGATGATCGCCGAGGCCGCAGCCGAGGCCGGCATCCCGCCCGGCGTGCTCAACGTGATCACGGGCCACGGCGAGGTGGGCGACGAGCTCACGTCCAACCCGATGGTCGACATGGTGACCTTCACGGGATCCACCGCGACCGGGCGCCGCATCATGGCCTCGGCCGCGGGCACCGTGAAGAAGGTGCAGCTGGAGCTGGGCGGCAAGAGCGCGCAGATCCTCCTCGACGACGTCACCGAGGACCAGGCCCGCACCGTCGGCTTCGGCGCCGTGCTGACCCACTGCGGTCAGGGCTGCGTGCTGCAGACCAGGCTCCTCCTGCCCGAGCACCTGCTCGACGCCTACAAGGAGGGCGTGGCCGCGGCCCGTCCCAACATCACCATCGGTGACCCGCGCGACCCGAGCACGGTCCTCGGACCGCTGATCCGCGAGCAGCAGCGCGAGCGGGTCGAGGGCTATGTGCAGTCGGCCCACGACGAAGGCGCGGAGCTCCTGATCGGCGGCCACCGGCCGGAGGGGCTCGACAAGGGCTTCTTCTACGAGCCCACCGTCTTCATCGGCCGCAACGACATGCGCATCGCCCAGGAGGAGATCTTCGGTCCGGTGCTCACGGTCGTGCCCTACTCGGGCAAGGACGCCGACGCCGTGGCGCTGGCCAACGACTCGATCTACGGCCTCGGCGGCGCGGTGATGTCGGCCAGCACCAGCCGCGGGTTCAACGTGGCCCGCCAGATCCGCGCCGGGCACGTCACCGTGTCAGGAGTCGGCGGTCCGCCCGCCCCGGCCAGCCCCGGCGACGGCCAGGGCCCGGGCTGGGGAGCGGACATGAAGGGCATCGGCCAGTCCGGCGCCTTCGGCGGCTACAAGCAGTCGGGCCTCGGCCGGGAGTGGGGCCACCACGGCCTCGAGGACTTCACAGAGGTCAAGAACATCGTCTGGAGCTGACCGCCGGCCTCGGCGGCCTCAGCGCAGATCGGGCCAGCCTCGCTCGAACAGGGCGCCGGACGCGTGGCGCATGAGGTGGTCGTCGCGCCGCAGCCGGCGCCAGTGGTAGTCGAGGTAGTCCTCGAACGACACGGCTCCGTCGTGCACGGCGTCGACCAGCGCCACCCGCCCCTCGTCGAGGGATGCCGGGGTGCGCCCGAGCAGGCGGCCGAGGTCGTCGAGCTCCTGGGCACCGAACACCTCGCCGTTGCGGTCGAGCTCGCGGAGGTACTTGAGCTGCCGGGCGATCGCCTTGGCGGAGCTGGCGGCGCTGCGGTCCTCGATGCGCGGCACCATGTCGCGCAGCTGGCCGAGGATCCGGTCGTACATCCCCGAGTGCGCGGGCTCCGGAGCCTCCTCGACGTCGCGCGACGGGCGGGGGAGCCCCATGGCGTCGCTGGTGGCGTCGAGTCGCATCCGCCGGTGCAGCGTGGAGAGGATCAGGGCGCTGCCGTCAGCGGCGCGGTTGACCTCGAGCGGCTCACCGCTGTCGAGGCCCATGGCTCGTCGGTGCCCCATGTCGGCCAGTCCGAAGGAGGGCCCCAGGCGACCGAAGGCGTTGAGCCGGTAGTAGCGGACCCGCGCCTCGTCGACGGAGATCCCGCTCAGCTCCTCGTACTCCCTGATCCGATCGGGGAAGTGGGTGAACCCGTGCTGGGTGGTGCGCCACGACAGCCAGGCGATGTCGTCCATGGGATCGCCCAGGTGGGCCAGCTCCCAGTCGATCACGCCCGTGACCTTGCCTTCTTCGTAGAGGAAGTTGCCGGGCCCCGTGTCGCCCTGCACCAGCACAACCGGTCCGTCGTCGGCGGGCACGTTGGCCCGGAGCCACTCCAGCGCCCGGCTCACCAGGGGGTCGAGCCGGGCGCCGCCGCTGCCGGCGGCCATCAGCGCCTCGCTCTGCGCCAGCTGGTCGAGCTGGTGCTCCCGCCAAGTCTTCACCGGCCCGAACGACGGCAGCTCGAGGCCGGCGGCGCCGATGCGGTGCCAGGCCGCCAGGTGGCGCACGAAGTCCTGGGCCACGCTGACCTGCTCCTCCGCGGACGCGGGCGGGTGGAACCAGACCGTGCCGGGGATGCGGTCGACGAGCAGCAGGTCGAGGGCCTTGTCGTAGCCCCACACGTTGGGCACCGGGATGCCGTGCGGCCGCAGCGCGCGATAGACCTCGGCTTCGATCTCGAAGCCCTGGAACGAGCTCGGCCCGCTGCCCAGCCCCCGCCCCGCCTGGAGGAAGAGCTCATGGTCGCGGCCCGCTCCGCCCACGTCGACGAACCAGCCGAGGCGCCCGCCGGCCGGGATCTGGCGCGCCGCGGTGACCTTCATCTCCGTCACCGACTCGATCCAGGCGACCGTCTCGGGGGTCAGGGCGTTGGGGGCGGCGTCAGCGCTCATCGGCAATACCGTATACTCATTAGCCGATGACGGTCCCACGGATCCTGCCGGCGCTGACCGCCACCACACGGGCGTACTGGACGGGCGGCGCCGATGGAGCGCTGCTCATCGAGCGCTGTGCCGACTGCCGTCGCTGGCAGCACCCGCCGACGGGGACCTGCGGGGATTGCGGCGCCGACGCCGCGCCCGAGCCGGTCAGCGGCCGCGGCGAGGTGTTCACCTTCACGGTCGCCCACCACCAGTACCACCCCGATGTCCCCACCCCCTACGTGATCGCCGTCGTCGAGCTGGTCGAGCAGGCCGACCTGCGGCTCCCGACCAACATCGTCGACTGCGATCCCGCCGACGTCCACATCGGCGCACCCGTGCAGGTCCGCTTCGATCAGCACGGTGAGGTCTTCGTGCCCGTCTTCGTGCTCGCCGGACCCGAGGCCGGCGCCCGGTGATCGCCCCCGAGTCGCGGTCGATCATCTCCGGCATCGGCATCTCCCAGATCGGGCGCCGCCTCGGCCTGCCCGCCCTCGCCCTCACCGCCGACGCCAGCCGCCAGGCCATCGCCGACGCCGGGCTCACCGCCTCCGACATCGACGGCATCGCGACGATGGGCGACACGCCGGTCGCCGACGCGGCTGCCGAGCTCGGGATCCAGCCCAGCTTCCGAGGCGGGGGCTTCGACACCGGGGGCCTGCTCTCGCCGGTGATGTCGGCCTTCCTCGCCGTGGCCGAGGGCCGGGCCCGCCACGTCCTCGTCTACCGGACGGTGCAGATGATGGGCGGCACCGTGCTGTCCGCCGGAGCGGCTCCCGCTGACGAGGACCCTGAGGCGAAGGCCGCCACGTCGGCCGCCACATCGGTCATGGGCGATGTCGGCTCCCTGCTCGCCCACCACGCGTTCTCGGCCGCGAACTGGGTGGCGATGCACTGCACCCGCCACATGCACCTGTACGGCACCACCAAGGAGCAGCTCGGCGCCATCGCCGTGAGCTCGCGGGCCAAGGCCGCGCTGAACCCACTGGCCGTCTACCGCGACCCGATGACCCTCGGTGACTACCTGGCCGCCCGCCCGGTCTCGACCCCGCTGGGCCTGTTCGACTGCGACGTGCCAGTCGACGGCTCCATCGCCATCGTCGTGTCGGCCGCCGACCACGAGCCCGACTGCCCGAACCCGCCGGTGCGGGTGGCCGCCATGGGCGGATCGCCTGGCCGCGGCGGGTGGATCAACCGGCCCGACTACCCGAGGATGGCATCGGTGGAGGCGGCCCAGGAGATGTGGGGCCGCACCGACCTGACGCCCGGGGACATCGACGTGGCCCAGCTCTACGACGGCTTCACCTTCCTGACGATCGCCTGGCTCGAGGCCCTGGGCCTGTGCGGCGAGGGAGAGGGCGGGCCCTTCGTGGAGGGGGGCGCCCGGATCGCCCTCGACGGTGAGCTGCCGCTCAACACCTACGGCGGCCAGCTCTCGGCCGGTCGCATGCACGGCTACTGGGTGCTGCACGAGGCGTGCCTGCAGCTGCGGGGCGCGGCCGGCGAGCGCCAGGTGGCCGGCCGCCCGGAGG
>DATCYI010000363.1:0-1865 GCA_036570385.1 Acidimicrobiales bacterium
GATGCCGATCGAGCGGGCCTCGGCGGCCATCCGCTCGTCGGTGAAGGCGCTGTAGAGCACGATCGGCAGGTCCGGCGCCTCGGCGAGCATCGCGGTGGCGGTCTCCAGGCCGGTGAGGCCTGGCATCCGGTGGTCGAGGACGACGACGTCGACATCGAGGCGTCGCCGGACCTGCAGCGCCTCGTCGCCGCTCGCGGCCTCGCCGACGACGCGCAGGCCGCGGTTCTCCTGGTCGATCATCAGCTGGACGAGCAGCCGCACGTCCGCCTCGTCGTCCACCACAAGGGTGTTGCCGCCGCCCACGCTCACCGCCCCCTCCTCCCGTCGACTCCCACGGACGCTAACCGGGCGGAACCGCCGGCAGATGCCACGCGCGGATGTCTCTGACTCCGCTCGTCCAGGAGGTGATCGGTCGGTTTCAACCGCTATCGCCCGGGCCGTCTCGACCCATCGGGCCATGCAGATTGGCCCGTTCGGGCCATGGACTGTCGTGCCCCGACACCGAACAATGCTCGAGCACCACCAGTGGTGGCGCCAGAGGGAGGGCGAACAGTGGGCGATCATCGAGGCGGGCGCGTTCGCGGTCAACGAGCGTGGCCAAGGCGGCTGCGACTCGTGACAGTGCTGTTGGCGGCCGTGATGATGCCGGGCCTGGTGGCCGTGCCCGCTGGCGCCGGCCTCCTGCCTCCGCTGCTGCCGCCGCCGTCACCTCCGCTGAAGGTGATCGTCCAGCAGCTGGATCCGAACGACCCGCTCCCGGCCGTCCTCGTCTCCCTCCTCGGCGGCACGGTGACCGAGCAGCTCCCGATCGTGACCGGCTTCGCGGCCACGATCCCCTCGTCGATCCTCACCCAGATCGCCGGTCTCCCGGGTGTTAGGGCGATCTCGGGGAACCACCCCGTGGTGCCCTCAGCGGCCGGGAGCAGCGCGCCGCGGCCGTCGGTCCACCGCGAGGCGGTAGGGGCCGACGTAGTGAACGCGGAGGGCATCACCGGCGAGGGCTCCACCGTCGCGGTGATCGACACGGGCATCGCCGACCTTCCGGTCCTCTCCGCGCAGGTGCGGCCCGTGGCGGGACCATCAGGCTCCACGAGTCGCTGCGTGAACCTCTCGGCCGAGGCCGGCTGCGGCGACGGCTACGGGCACGGGACCTTCGTGGCCGGCTTGGTCAACAGCGTGGCGCCGGGTGCCGACCTGCTGTCGGTGAAGGTCGCCGGTCGCGACGGCACCTCGAACGTCAGCACGCTCCTCGCTGCCCTGCAGTGGGTGATCGTGAACCGCGCTGCGTACGACATCGAGGTCGTCAACATCTCCATGCGCAGCGATTCGAGCCTGTCCTACCGGCTCGATCCGCTGAACCTTGCCGTCGAGCAGCTCTGGGCCAACGGCATCACCGTCGTGGTCTCGGCGGGCAACCAGGGAGCGGGGTCGCGCACGATCGCCAAGCCCGGCGACGACCCGTGGGTCATCACCGTCGGAGCCAGCGACGACCAGGGCACCGCCGACACGGCCGACGACGCAGTCGCACCGTTCTCGTCGCGGGGTCCGACGCTGGCGGACGGCGTGGCCAAGCCCGACGTCGTCGCTCCGGGCCAGAGCGTGCACTCCCTGCGATCGCCAGGGAGCGAAGCTGACCTGCGGTATCCCAACTTCGTCGACGACGCCCAGCGCCTCGGCAGCGGCACGAGCTTCTCCGCTCCCCAGGTCGCGGGTGCCGCGGCGCTGCTCCGCCAGGCCGATCCGACCGCCACCAACGATCGGATCAAGTTCGCCCTGATGGAGACGGCGGGAGCGCTCGGCCCCGCCGATGGCGCTGGGCGCGGCACCATCGACGTGGCGGCGGCCCTCGCGGCGCCGCCCGGCGA
>DATCYI010000364.1:0-6469 GCA_036570385.1 Acidimicrobiales bacterium
GGGACCTGCAAGGGCGGGCCGACCGCCGGCGTGTGGTGGCCCGACTACGCCATCGGTCTCGCGCAGCGCGCCGCCTGGTGACCTGACGGGCTTCGTGCCGCCGTCGCCTGCCGGGACATCCGTTCCGGTCCTCTAGGTTCCGGGCATGGAGATCACCGCCGCAGTGCTTCGAACCAACGACGGCCCCTACGCCCTCGAGCCGGTCGAGCTGGCCGAGCCGCGTGCCGACGAGGTGCTCGTCAGGGTCGTCGGGGCCGGCATGTGCCACACCGACGTGATCCCCCGGGGCGAGGTGTCGTTCTCGCCGCCGCCCATCATCACCGGGCACGAGGGGGCCGGCGTGGTGGAGGCCGTGGGCGCAGACGTCGAGGGCATCGCGGTCGGCGACCACGTCGTCCTCTCCTTCGACTCCTGCGGCAGCTGCGAGATGTGCCTCGCCGGCGTGCCGGCCCACTGCGAGACGTTCCTCGTGCGCAACATGCTCGGACGTCGCGTCGACTTCACCACCGGCGTCACCGACGCCAGCGGCGCGGAGATCACCTCGCGGTGGTTCGGGCAGTCGTCGTTCGCCACCCACTGCCTCGCCACCGCCCGCAACACGGTGGTGGTCGACAAGTCGCTGCCCCTCGAGAAGCTCGGGCCGCTGGGCTGCGGGATCCAGACCGGTGCGGGCTCGGTGCTGGTGGCGCTCGACGTCCAGCCCGGGCAGAGCATCGTGGTGTTCGGCGCCGGCGCGGTGGGCCTCGCTGCGGTGATGGCCGCGGTGGTGGCCGAGGCGGCGACGATCATCGCTGTCGACCTCCACGAGCACCGCCTCGACCTGGCCCGCGAGCTGGGCGCCACCCACGTCGTCGACGGCTCCGCCGCCGATCTGGTGGCCCAGGTGCAGGCGATCACCGGTGGCGGCGCCCACCACAGCATCGACACCACCGGCGTGCCGGCCGTGATGCAGAACGCCCTGGGCGCTCTGCGCCTCGGAGGCAAGGCGGGTTTCGTGGGCGTGCAGGCGGGCGAGCTCGTGCTCGACCCGATCGCCCTCATCGGAAAGACCGCGGTGGGCATCCTCGAGGGGAACACCGACCCGCACACCTTCATCCCCCGCATGATCGAGCTCTGGCAGGCCGGCCGCTTCCCGTTCGACCGCCTCATCGAGGAGTTCCCGCTCGCCGAGATCAACGAGGCCGAGGCGGCCAGCCTCAGCGGGCGGGTCATCAAGCCGGTGCTGATCCCCTGACCTGATGTTCGTGCTCGCCCTGGCCGTGGACATCCACGTCCCGACGTCTCAGTCGCTCAAGGCGAAGCGGCAGGTGGTGAGGTCGGTGCTCCAGGCCGCGCAGCACCGCTTCGGCGTGTCGGTGGCCGAGGTCGGCGGGCAGGACACGTGGCAGCGCGCCGAGCTCGGGTTCGCGGTGGTGGCGTCGTCGGCCGGCCAGGCCGAGGCGGTGATCGACGAGGTCGAGCGCTTCGTGTGGTCGCGGCCGGACCTCGACGTGCTGTCGTCCGAGCGCACCTGGCTCGAGGAGCCATGAGCCCTGAGCAGCTGACGCAGGTCTGACCGGCGCCGGACGACCGTACGCTCATCGCATGCGTCGCGGCGGCCCCCACAGCATGATCGGTCCGGATCCTGCTGCTGTCGCGGGCGCGAAGCTGAGCCGCCAGCTCCTGCGACGGGTGTGGACCTTCGCCCGTCCGTACCGGCGGATGATCTTCGGGTTCCTGGCGATCATCGTCGCCGCTGCGCTCGTGAGCCTGGCGCCGCCGCTGCTGTTCCGCGAGATCCTCGACCAGGCCATCCCCAACGACGACCGGCGCCTCGTCTGGGTGCTCGCGGGAGTCATCGTCGCCGCCGCCCTGGCCGATGCGGGTCTTGCCCTGGGCGAGCGCTACCTGTCGTCACGCATCGGCGAAGGCGTCATCTACGAGCTGCGGGTGTCGATGTTCGACCACGTGCAGCGAATGCCGATGGCGTTCTTCACCCGAGCCCAGACCGGTGCGCTCACCAGCCGCCTGAGCAACGACGTGATGGGCGCCCAACGGGCGGTCACCGGCACGCTCGGCTCGGTGGTGAGCAACGTGGTGACGCTCGTCGTCAACGGCGCCGCGATCATCCTCCTGGAGTGGCGCTTCGCGGTGCTGACGATGCTCCTGCTCCCGGTGTTCATCGTCCCGGCCAAGCGCGTGGGGCGCCACCTGCAGGAGCTCACGCGCCAGCAGATGGAGCTCAACGCTTCGATGAACACGACGACCACCGAGCGGTTCAACGTCTCGGGGGCCCTGCTCGTGAAGCTGTTCGGCCGGACCGACCAGGAGACCGAGGACTTCCGCAAGCGCGCCGACGGGGTGCGCCGGGTCGGCGTGCGCTCCGCGGTCTACGGCCGCACCTTCTTCGTCTCGCTCGGGCTGGCCGGCTCGCTGGCCGTAGCCGCGGTCTACGGCATCGGCGGCCAGCTCGTGATCTCCGACTCGCTGAGCCTCGGCACCCTCGTCGCCCTGGCCAGCTTCGTCACCCGGATCTACAACCCGCTGACGCAGCTCACCAACGCGCGGGTGGAGATCATGACGGCGTTCGTCTCCTTCGAGCGGGTGTTCGAGGTGCTCGACGCTCCCAGCCCGATCCAGGACCGGCCCGGCGCGGTCGACCTGGTGGATCCGACCGGTCGCATCGAGCTCGACGGCGTCCGCTTCGCGTACCCCACCACCTCGATAGTGGCGAGCCTCGAGGCCCCCGCTCCCACCGGCGACGGCACCGGCTCTGCTGGCCCGGCGCTCGTGCTCGACGGCGTCAGCGCCACCATCGAGCCCGGCCAGCTCGTCGCCCTCGTCGGACCGAGTGGCGCGGGCAAGACCACGCTGTCGATGCTCGTGCCGCGGCTCTACGACGTCACCGAGGGGGCTGTGCGCATCGACGGGCGCGACGTGCGCGACCTCACTCAGGAGTCGCTGCGGCAGGCCATCGGCGTGGTGAGCCAGGACCCCCACATGTTCCACGAGAGCATCGGCGCGAACCTGCGCTATGGGCGCCCGGAGGCCACCGACGACGAGGTGATGGCCGCCGCCGACGCCGCCCAGATCCGCGGCCTCGTCGAGTCGCTCCCCCACGGTCTCGACACGCTCGTGGGCGAGCGCGGCTACCGGCTGTCGGGCGGCGAGAAGCAGCGCCTCGCCATCGCTCGGATGCTCCTGAAGGATCCAGCCATCGTGATCCTCGACGAGGCCACCAGCCACCTCGACTCCGAGAACGAGGCGCTGGTGCAGAAGGCGCTGGCGGTGGGGCTGGCCGGGCGCACGAGCCTTGTGATCGCCCACCGGCTGTCGACCATCGCCGCCGCCGACCTGATCCTCGTGCTCGACGACGGCCGCATCGCCCAGCAGGGCACGCACCACGAGCTGCTCGCCGCCGGCGGGCTCTACGCCGACCTGTTCCACAGGCTGCTGCGCTCGCAGGAGGAGTCGGAGCCGATCGTCACGGACGTGGCCTGGCAGGAGATCTGACGCTCCGTCAGGTTGGGGTAGCGTCGCCGGTCATGGACCTGCGGTTCGACGTCGAGGACGAGGCCTTCCGCGACGAGATCCGCACCTTCCTCGAGGAGAGCCTGAGCGGCGACTTCGCAGAGGTCCGCGGGCGGGGCGGCCCGGGCGACGACGACCGGCTCTTCGACGAGCGATTGGCCTGGGAGCGCCACCTCGGCGCCCACGGCTGGACGTGCGTCGGCTGGCCGAAGGAGCAGGGCGGGCGGGGCCTGTCGCTGCACCGCCAGGTCATCTACTACGAGGAGTACGCCCGGGCCCGGGCCCCCGGCCGGATCGGCCACATCGGCGAGACCCTGCTCGGACCGACGATCATCGCCTTCGGGACCGACGAGCAGCGGGCCCGCTTCCTGCCCGGGATCGTCGCGGGCACCGAGCTCTGGTGCCAGGGCTACAGCGAGCCCGGAGCGGGCTCCGACCTCGCCAACGTCCAGACCCGCGCCTCGGTGCACGACGGCTCGTGGGTGATCGACGGCCAGAAGGTCTGGACCAGCCAGGCCCACTGGGCCGACTGGTGCTTCGTGCTGGCCCGCACCAACGCCAGCCCCGACGTCGCCAAGCACAGAGGCATCTCGTACCTGCTCGTTCCGATGGACCAGCCCGGCATCGAGGTCCGCCCGATCCACCAGCTCACCGGCGACTCCGAGTTCAACGAGGTGTTCTTCGACGGCGCCCGCACCGACGAGGCAAACGTGGTCGGTGCCGTCGACGGCGGCTGGCCGGTGGCGATGGGCACGCTGGCGTTCGAGCGGGGCGCGTCGACCCTCGGGCAGAACCTGATGTTCCTCAACGAGTGGGACGAGGTCCTCGCCGTCGCTCGCCGCAACGGCCGCGCCGACGACCCGGTCGTGCGCCAGCGCCTGGCCGACTGCTGGGGCCGGCTGCGGATCATGCGGCTCAACGCGCTGCGGATGCTCTCGTCCAGCCATGAGACCCCTCCGGCAGCCATGGTGGCGAAGCTGTTCTGGGCCACGCTGCACCGCGACCTCGGCGAGCTGGCCATGGACGTGCTCGGGCCCGAGTCCACGCTGCGCAGCGCCCCCACGCCCGGCGGCACGCCCGACTACAGCCGCCTGCAGCGCCTGTTCCTCTTCAGCCGCAGCGACACGATCTACGCCGGCACCAACCAGATCCAGCGCAACATCATCGGCGAGCGCGCCCTCGGCCTGCCCAAGGAGCCCCAGTGAACGACTTCTCTGGGCGCGCAGGCACGCATTCCGTGCCTACGCGCCCACAGATCTTGCAACCGCCGGCGGGGCGCGACCTGCTGCGCGACAAGGTCGTGCTCGTCACGGCGGCCGCGGGCACCGGGATCGGCAACGCGACGGCGCGGCGCTGTCTCGAGGAGGGAGCGACGGTCGTCTTGAGCGACGCCCACCAGCGGCGCCTCGGCGAGGCGGCCGACGAGCTGGCCGAGCTCGCGGGCGGCACCCGACCGCTGGCGCTGCTGTGCGACGTCACCGCCGAGGACCAGGTGCAGGCGATGGTGGCCGGAGCGGTCGCGGAGCACGGCCGGCTCGACGTCGTGGTCAACAACGCGGGGCTCGGTGGCACCTCCGATCTGGTCGACATGACCGACGAGGCGTGGAGCAAGGTGCTCGACATCACCCTCACCGGCACGATGCGCTGCATGCGGGCGACGCTGCGCCACATGTACGAGCGCGGGAGCGGCGTGATCGTCAACAACGCTTCGGTGCTCGGCTGGCGGGCGCAAGCCGGCCAGGCCCACTACGCCGCGGCCAAGGCCGGGGTGATGGCGCTCACCCGCTGCGCCGCGGTGGAGGCCGCGGAGCACGGCGTGCGGGTGAACGCGGTGGCGCCATCCATCGCGATGCACCCCTTCCTGGCCAAGGTCACCACCGACGAGCTGCTCGACGAGCTCACGCAGCGCGAGGCCTTCGGCCGCGCCGCGGAGCCGTGGGAGGTGGCGACGGTGATCGCGTTCCTGGCGTCCGACTACTCCACCTACATGACCGGTGAGGTCGTGTCGGTGTCGTCTCAGCGAGCGTGAGCGGGATGACCACCACCTTCGAGTCGTTCGACGACCTGCGCGCCGCCGCCGGGACGCACCTCGGGTGGACCGAGTGGATGGCGATCGACCAGGAGCGCGTCGACCTCTTCGCCGAGGCCACCGGCGACCACCAGTGGATCCACGTCGACCCGGAGCGGGCCCGCGCGGCGAGCCCCTTCGGCGGTCCGATCGCCCACGGCTACCTCACGTTGGCCCTGTCGAACCTGTTCCTGCCGAAGCTCCTCGCTGTGCCCGCGGCGTCGGCGGGCGTGAACTACGGGACCGGCAAGGTGCGCTTCCCCGCGCCGGTGCCCGTCGGCAGCCGGATCCGCGGCGGCGCGGAGATCGCCACCGTCGACGAGATCCCGGGAGGGCTGCAGACGTCTGTCGTCATCACCGTCGAGGTCGAGGGCAGCGAGAAGCCTGCGTGCGTGATCGAGTCGCTGACCCGCTGGCTGGTCTGACGGGCCACACCCCGATTTCTGCGGGCACAGATCTTGGGTTCAGGTCGTCAGGAGGACGGCGCTGCCGTGGCCGAAGAGGCCCTGGTTGACGGTGAGGCCGGCGCTCGCGCCCTCCACCTGGCGGCCCTCGGCCTGGCCGCGGAGCTGCCAGGTGACCTCGCAGACCTGCGCTATGGCCTGAGCTGGGACGGCCTCGCCGAAGCACGCCAGCCCGCCCGACGGGTTGACCGGTATGCGCCCGCCGATGGTGGTGTCGCCGTCGCGCAGGAGCTTCTCGGCCTCGCCGGCCTTGCAGAGCCCGATGTTCTCGTACCAGTCGAGCTCCAGCGCGGTGGAGAGGTCGTAGACCTCGGCCAGGCTCAGCTCGTCGGGCCCGATGCCGGCCTCCTCGTAGGCGGCCGCGGCGATCGAGTCCCGGAAGGTCAGCTCGGGCGGCGCCAGCGCGGCAGCGGAGTCGGTGGCGAAG
>DATCYI010000365.1:0-5351 GCA_036570385.1 Acidimicrobiales bacterium
TCAGGAACGAGCGGCGGACGAGGGGGCTGGACAGGTCGGTCATCTGGGCCTCCGTGGCATCGGGTTGGGCAGGCGCCGCGACCGTAAGGAGGCGGGGTGAACCAGAGGCGACGACGAGGTTTCGTGAGCTCGTCCAGGGAACGGACATCTGGGACAGCACCGACGAACCGGGCGCCCTCCATCGCGGACGCGCGCGCTTCGATGGTGTGTTCGGCG
This sequence comes from Acidimicrobiales bacterium, assembly GCA_036570385.1. Taxonomy (GTDB): domain Bacteria; phylum Actinomycetota; class Acidimicrobiia; order Acidimicrobiales; family VFJN01; genus VFJN01. The sequence goes on from DATCYI010000365.1 coordinate 217, forward strand.
CCCGCAGAGGCCACCCTTGTAGGTGAGCGGCTCCCGCCGCTCCCCGCCGCGACCCCGCCCAGGAGGCCCCGTATGTCCGTCTGCCCGAACTGCGAGACCGACGCCCACCTCCGCCTGCAGCGCCAGGATGGCGAGCCCGGCTACCAGTGCGACGCCTGCGGCACCTGGATGCTCTTCGGTGCGCTGCCCCCGAAGCCGACGCCCAAGGGCCGCGCTGCCGCCCACAAGGCGAGCCCCGGTCGCTGGCCGGCCGACATGCCCCTGACCGAGGACGGCAAGGTCGAAGAGGGCCTCGTGGTGCTCTCCCGCTCCGGCGAGATCGAGGGACGCACCACCGGCGCCCGCTCCCGCTGCACCTCGATCGGCTGCCCCGGCTGGTTCGTCGCAGTGACCTGGGAGACCGGCCAGGCCCTGAAGCCGTGCTCCGAGGGCTGGACCTACGACGCCGACACCAAGACGATCCGCATCACCGGCGGCGGCGAGATCTCGGCTCGCACCATCGCCCCGCCGCCCGCCGGCGTCGACCCGCTCCCCCGCGACCAGTGGCCGGCCCGCTCCGCCCTGTCGAAGCGCAAGGGCTGGCGCATCAACACCGGCCTCACCTCCTCCGCCTCCTAGCCGGGGCGGTCCCGCCGGACGCTTCGCTGAACTGGGAGCTGACGCTCAGCTCCTGCCTAGGTGGGCGAGGTGCTCGAGGAACCGGGTGGTGGCTGACGCCATCTGGCCGCGGGTGAGGTCGTCGCCCGGGCCGAACCTGACACCGTCGTCGAGCACCGCCTGGCCGGTGGCCCATCACACCCGCGCGCCCTCACACAGTCCTCACGCCACGCTCACGCCGACCACCGACCGCTAGGGTCGATCACTCAGCGAGGCGGACAAGGCGGAGGAGCGGGACGATCCCACGGATCGGCGTACTGGGCACGGTGGAGCTGTGGGAGGGCTCGCGGGTCCTCACTCCGAAGGGCCGCAAGCAGCGGGGCCTGCTGGCGATGCTGGCTCTGGCGGAGGGGCGACCTGTCCCGCCGATGCGTCTGATCGATGGGATCTGGGGGATCGACGCGCCGAGGGACGCCGCGCACGCGCTGCAAGCCCAGGTGTCGCGGTTGCGCAAGGCGCTGCCCGTCGGCCTGTCGAGCGACGAGCGGGGCTACCGGCTGGACGCGAGCGAGATCGAGGTGGACGCCATCGAGTTCGCAGCACGAGCCGCTCGCGGAAGCGACGCGCTGACAGCCGGGCGCGCCGAGGAGGCGTCCCAGGAGCTCCGCGAGGCGCTGCAGCTCTGGCGGGGACCGGCGCTCGCTGAGCTGTCCACGCTTCCTGGGCTGCGAGCGCAAGCTGTACGGCTCGACGAGCTGCACACCAAGGTCCGGGGTGACCGCGTGGAGGCCGATCTGGCCTCCGGCAAGCCCCACGGGGTGATCGGTGAGCTCGAGTCCCTCGTTGCGGTGCATCCCATGAACGAGCACCTGTGGGCCCTGCTGGCTCTCGCTCTCTATCGAGCCGGTCGGCAGGTGGACTCGCTGAACGCCTATCACCGAGCCCGCGCTGCTCTGCTCGACGTCGGGGTCGAGCCAGGGCGAGAGCTCGACGAGCTCCACCAGCGCGTCCTCCGCCACGACGCCTCCTTGGCCGGCCCCGTTCCGCCTGCCCTGCGTGCGATCGGTGGACGACCGACGCAGCTTCCCCCGGAGATCGCTGGCCGGGCGCACGGGCCCTTCGTGGGCCGCGAAGCGGCGCTCGACCGGATGACCGCAGCTTGGGAGGCGATGGGATCAGGCTCGCGCCTGGTGCTGGTCACCGGCGAAGCGGGCATCGGCAAGACCCGCGTCGCGGCGGAGCTCGCTAGAACCCTCCACAGCAAGGGCACGCGCGTGCTCTTCGGCCGCTGTGACGACGCTCTCTCGGTGCCGTATCAGCCGTTCGTGGAGATGCTACGCAGCGACGTCGGCGCCATGGCCGACATGAGCACGTCCCAGGTGACGGCACGACTAGGTCCGCACCCCGGTGACCTGACGCGGCTGCTCCCGCAGCTCGCAGCGTCGCTGCCCGGCGCAGCAGCAGAGCCGCTCCGCTCGGACGCGGACACCGAGCGCTACCGCCTCTTCGAGGCCGTAGCCGGGTGGCTGGGCGCGGCGTCGTCCCACCAGCCGATGTTGCTGGTCATCGACGACCTGCAGTGGGCTACGACGCCGACGCTCTTGATGCTGCGGCACCTGGTGCGCACGTCATCACCGCTGCGCTGCCTCATCGTGGCCACGTGCAGGATGGGTGAGCCAGGCGCGGGTGAACCGTTGGACGACCTGGTCGCGGATCTCCATCGCGATCGCGGGGTCGTCACCCAGCTGCCTCTTCGCGGACTCAGCAGTGATGCCATCGGCGACCTCATCGCCACCGAGCTCCGAAGCGGGTTCGATCATGAGGTCGCTGACGACCTCGCCGCACGGGTGCACGTCGAGACAGGCGGCAACGCCTTCTTCGTCATGGAGCTCGTCCGCCACCTCGCTGACGGGGGGTCTCCGCCTGGCCTCGGGCCGCTTCCCCGCGCCGACGTGCCCGAGGGCGTGAAGGCCGTCATCGAGCAGCGACTGCGTCTTCTCGAGCCGACCGCTCGTGCTGTGCTCGACATCGCCGCGATCATCGGTCGTCGCTTCGACGTCCAGGTCGTCCGGGCTGTGACGGAGACCGAGCCAGACGCTCTTGACGTCGCGCTGAGGTCCGCCATTCGAGCGGGCCTCATCGATGGCGACCACGGCGCGGGTCTGCATCAGACCTTCGTCCACGACCTGGTGCGGGCGACGTTGTACGACGCCATTCCGCCCCTGCGCCGCATCGAAGGACACCGTCGCGTGGCCGAGGCCCTCGAGCAGCTGCACCTCGAGGATCTACCGGCACGCGTCAACGAGCTGGCGCACCACTTCACGGTTGCCGCGGCCGATGGCAGAGCGGAGCCGGCCATCGGCTACCTAGCTCTGGCGGGCGATGCCGCTCTAGAGCAGCGGGCCCCGGCCGAAGCCGTCGACCACTACCAGAGGGCGCTCGAGCTCCTCGGGCCGCAAGCCGACACGAGGCGGCGTTGCGACCTCCTGATCGCGCTCGGCAAGGCGCAGCTCGATGCGGGCGACAGCGGCCATCGCTCAACCCTGCTCGCAGCGGGGCGGGTGGCGCGCCGCATGGCGGATCCCGCTCGCCTCGCCAGAGCGGCGATCACGAACACCCGCGGATGGTTCTCCGATTCGCTGAGCATCGACCACGAGCGCGTCGACCTGTTGGAAGCCGCTCTGGCGGTGTGCGACGACGCAGACCGACCGACGCGCACCAGGCTGATGTCGCGTCTCGCCACGGAGGCGGTGACCGATCCGAACCGTCGACTCGAAGCTGTCGACATGAGCGCTGAGGCGGTGACCATCGCACGTGGCCTCGGCGACCCAGATCTGCTGGCGAGCACGCTGTCGAAGCACTGCTCTGTGGTCATGGCGTCGTTCACGGACCCCCGCGGTTGCGCATCCATCAGCGGCGAGCTGGTCGATCTGGCTCGCGGTCGTCCAGATCCCGCCCTCGGGCTGAGCGCGTCGCTCGACCACTGCCAGACGACCCTCCTGGTGGGCGACCTCGAGACCTCCGACCGCTACCTGCATCAGGCCGAGCGGCAGGCACGGGCGGTCGGTCATCCAGCGAGGATGTGGCTAGCGAGCGCTTGGCGCGCCATGCGGCTCGGGCTGCGGGGGCGGTTCCGGGACGCGGAGTCAGCCGCCGAGGCGGCGTTCGAGCTGGGCAGCAGCAGCGGTCAGCCCGATGCGGCCACGTGGTTCGCCGGCCAGCTCTTCACGCTGCGCTGGCAGCAGGGCCGCCTCCACGAGCTGGTCGACATGATCGAGGCTGAGGTCGATAGCGCGGCCGAGGGCATCCCGGCGTGGCGCACGGCCTACGCGCTTGCACTGGCTGAGGCCGGCCGGCTCTCCGAGGCCGAGGCCATCCTCGATGAGTTCTTGAGCACGGGCCTGCGCGACCTGCCCCAAGACCTCCTGTGGCTGCAGGGCATGGCGTTCCTGTGCAGCACGTGCGAGCTGGTCGGTCGGCCCGACGCGGCCGTCGTTCTACACGCGGCTCTGGCGCCGTACCACGGGCTGCTCGCGAGCAACGGGGCGATCGGCGCTGGTCCGACCGATGTGCACCTCGGAGCGATGTCACTGCTGGCGGGCGAGCAGGAGCGCGCTGCGGCAGAGCTGATGGCGGCCGAGGAGATGTGCCTGCGCATCGACGCGCCCGTCTGGTTGGAGCGCACCCGGAGCCTCCTCGCCCTCGCAGGCTGAACGACTCGTTCCCCGAGGCGCGGCGAGCGCTTCAGCGCAGCTTCGCGGTCTTGAGACGCTCTCGACCCGACGGCCAGCGACGCTGTCAGACTTGTAGGGCGTCCCTCCCCCACCCGAAGGAGCCCGCCATGTCACCTCCCGCCCGCCTGCGGACAGTCGTGCTCGACTGCCCCGAGCCCTTGGCGCTGGCCGAGTTCTACCGGTCCTTGATCGGTGGCGAGGTCAGCTACGACGGGGACGACCCCGACTGGGTCGTCTTCGAACCCGAGCCCGGTCACCGCTTCGCCTTCCAGCAGGCCGACGACTACGCCCCGCCCACCTGGCCCACCGGTGAGCGCCCGCAGCAGCTCCACATCGACCTGACCGTTGACGACATCGAGGTGGCCGAGCCCGCCGTGCTCGCGCTGGGAGCACGCCGGCATGCGGTCCAGCCCGGCGAGGCCGACGGCGACACCTTCCGCGTCTACCTGGACCCGGTCGGCCACCCGTTCTGCCTCTGCTGGGACTAGCGGCACGAGGAGGGACCGAGAGCTCTGGGCATGGTTGTGCACCGAAACCGTGCAGAACCATGCCCAGACCACGCGGCCGTGACCAGGGCAAACGGAGTGGGCGCGGAGGGACTCGAACCCCCGACATCTGCCTTGTAAGGGCGACCGTGCCGGTCGCCCTCGAACAGCATCGGACAGAAAGCCCTGGTCACAGTGTTGCGGCGACACCGGCGAACACCTGCGTTCAGGAGCGGACGCGGGAAATTCGCGGGAACAAGCTGCTCCGTCCCCTCGACGGCAGCAGCTATGCGCTGGAGGCGCGTGGCACGAATACAAC
>DATCYI010000366.1:0-11316 GCA_036570385.1 Acidimicrobiales bacterium
CGCCGACCGTGCCCCCACTCCGCCGCGAGGACGACGAGGTCGAGCGTGTGGACCGGCTTCACCTTGCGCCACGACCCGCCGCGGCGCCCGGCGTCGTAGGTCGAGTCGATGGCCTTCACGACCGCACCCTCGTGGCCCTGCGCGATCGCGTCGTCGAATAGCGCTTGGGCCTCGCTGGGATCGGCGGTGACGACGCGGGGCACGGCGAGGTCGCCCACCAGCGCGTCGAGCTTCACCTGCCGCTGCGCCAGGGGCAGGTCGATGAGGTCGGTGCCGTCGACGTGGAGGACGTCGAAGAAGCGCACGAGCAGGCCGTGGCCGCCCCCCGCCGCGTCCTGGCGGCCGAAGGCGCTCATCGTGTCCTGGAAGGCGCGGGGCTTGGCATCGTCGTCGACGCCGAGCACCTCGCCGTCGAGCACCACCACCTCGGCGGGCAGGGCCCGCGCTACGGCGATCACGCCAGGGAGGCGCTCGGTGATGTCGTTGAGGTTGCGGGTGTAGATCCGCACCTCTTCTCCCTGCCGGTGCACCTGGACGCGGGCGCCGTCGAGCTTCCACTCCACGGATGCCTCACCGGTCTTCGCCACCGCGTCGGCCACGTCGGTGGCGGTGGCGGCGAGCATGGGCTCGATCGGGTGCAGCACCGTCAGGCCGACCGCCTCTAGCGCCTCCGCCCCGCCGCCGAGCGCGAGGCCCGCGGTGCCGCCGAGGTCGCCCGAGAGCATCGCCGCCCGTCGGACGGTGGCCAGCGGGACGCCCGCGGCCTTCGCGATGGCATCTGTCATCACGCCGGCCAGCGCGCCCTGCCTCAGCTCGCCGGTGAGGAGCCTGCGCACGAAGTCGGCCTCTGGCGCGGTGGCCCGCTCGAAGAGGTGCTCGAGCAGCTGCTGGCGGGCGGCCACCGATCCGGCGCCGGAGGTACCGGCCAGGGCGGTGAGGGTGGCATCGAGCTCGAGCAGCTCGATGCAGGGATCCTGGGCCGGCGCGACCTCCACGCCGTAGACCGTGCGCCACCCCACCCCGATGCGTCCCTGGCGAGGTGCGCCGGTGAGGGCCGCCACGGCCGGCACCACCTCTTCTGGTGCGAGCCGGCGCAGGAGCTCGGTGAGGGCCGCGAGCTTCGCGGTGCGAGAGCGGGTGGCGCCCACCTCCGCAGAGGTGGCGACGATCTCAGCGAGGAGCACCCGCCGATCCTGCCAGCCCATCCGAGGCAATAGGTTCCACCAGGCGGATCTCGAGGCAATGAGTTCCGCATTTGGAACTCATTGCCTCAGGCTCGCCGCCGTGGAACCTATTGCCTCGGGTTCACAGCGGTCAGGCCCCGAGCGTGGTGCCGGGGTCCTCGTCTTCGTCGTCGATGCGGCCGTCGCCGTCTGGGTCGATGAACGACGGCTTCGGGTCCGACGGCGGCAAGGTGCCGTGCTCCTCAGCCTGGCGGCGGACCTCCTCGGTGCGGCGCTCCAGGTCGTCGAGTCGTTCGTCCATCACGTCCGGGTCATCAGCCATGGGCGCGCGATACCCGCGTGACGGATGGGGAAACCGGGCGTAGGGTCGCCGCCCCGCCGAACGATGAGTCCTCGGCGGCGATCTCGTCAGCCTTCCCGACGGACCTCGAAAGACCGCAGCAGCTGGTCACGAGACCCTGACAGTGGATGGCAGTGGCGAGGCGCATCCTTGCCGTGGCCCCCACGCCGGCCGCGCGCCGTCCACGAGCCCGCAAGAACCAGCCAGACCCCCTTCGAGGAGCCCTTATGTCAGCGATCATCGAGGCCACAGACCTCCACAAGCACTACGGCGAGGTCCACGCCCTCGACGGGCTCAACCTCACCGCCGAGTCGGGACGCCTCACCGCTCTGCTCGGACCGAACGGTGCCGGCAAGACCACCTTCATCAGCGCCGTGGCCACGCTGCTCAAGCCCACCTCGGGCAGCCTGCGCGTCGCGGGGATCGACGTCGCCGCCAACCCGAAGGCCGTGCGCCGTGTGATCGGTCTGGCCGGGCAGTACGCCTCGGTCGAGCCGGCCATGACCGGTCGCGAGAACCTGGAGCTGATCGGGCGCCTCTTCGGCCTCGGCAAGCACGACGTGAAGCGCGCGGCCGGCGAGGTGCTGGAGCAGCTCGGCCTGACCGATGCTGGCGACCGGCTCGTGCGCACCTACTCAGGTGGCATGCGGCGCCGCCTCGACCTCGGCGCCAGCCTCGTCGGTCGCCCCCGCCTCCTGCTGCTCGACGAGCCCACCACCGGCCTCGACCCCCGCAGCCGCATGGAGCTGTGGGAGGCGATCCGCACTCTCGTCACCGCAGGCACCGACGTCCTGCTCACGACGCAGTACCTCGAGGAGGCCGACCAGCTCGCCCGCGACGTGGTGATCGTCGACCACGGCAAGGTCATCGCGTCGGGCACCCCCGACCAGCTCAAGGGCCAGGGCGGCAGCGACGTGATCGAGGTGCGCCCCCACTCCGGCCAGGACCTCGACGCGGTGGCCGAGGTGCTCGCCACCATCTCCAGCGAGGTGCCCCGCATCCACCACGACACGCAGCGCGTCTCGGCGGCGGCGGCCGGCGGAGCCGACCAGCTCTCGACGGTCGTGCGGCTGCTCGACGAGCGCAACCTCCCCGTCGACGACATCGGCCTGCGCCGACCCACCCTCGACGAGGTCTTCCTGGCCCTCACCGGCCAGCCCATCGACTCCGACACCGACGACACCGCCGACGCGGCCTGAGAGGCAACAGATGACCGACACCACCATCACCGTCAACCCCGACGTGGCGCCCGAGGCGCCGCCCACCACCGCATCCGGCTCCGCCGCCCCGTACGGCGCCACCTACGTCACCGCGGCGCTGGCCACGGGCCGGCGCACGGTGCTGCAGTTCTTCCGCACCCCGCAGCTGCTCATCATGGGCACGGTGCAGGGCGTCATGTTCCTGTTCATGTTCCGCTACGTGTTCGGCGGGGCCATCGACACGCGCGGCGGCCTCAGCTACGTCGACTTCCTCGTGCCGGGCTTCCTCGTCACCGTGATCCTCTGGACCGGGATGGGCGCGGCGTCGGGCGTGGCGGAGGACTCGTCCTCGGGCGTCTACGACCGGCTCCGCTCGCTGCCGATCCCGCGCAGCTCGGTGATGGTCGGCCGCTCGCTGGCCGACGGCGCGCTCGTCGCCTGGGGCATCGTCACCACCGCGCTGTTCGGCCTGCTCGTCGGCTTCCGCACCCACGGCAGCCTCGGGCAGACGCTCCTGGCGTTCGTGATCATGTTCGTCGCCGGCTACGCGTTCAGCTGGGTGTTCATCACCGTCGGCCTGATCTCCGGCAACGCTCAGGCCGCGCAGGGGATGTCGATGCTGGTGGTGCCGTTCTCGTTCATCTCCAACGCCAACGTGCCGGTGTCGTCGATGCCCGGCTGGATGCAGCCCTTCGCCGCCAACCAGCCGGTCAGCGTCGTCATCAACGCGGTGCGCAGCCTGATGCAGGGCGGCACCGACGTGGTCGGCATCGGCCACAGCACCGGCTACTGGGTGGCGCTGTCGCTCGTCTGGTGCGCCGGGATCCTGATGGTGTTCGGCGCCCTGGCGACCGCCCGGTTCTCGAAGGCCAGCTGAGGCTCAGGCCCCCGTGTAGTTCGGCGTGCGCTTCTCGAGGAACGCACGGGGGCCCTCCTTGGCATCCTCGCTGGCCATCACCTCCATGCCGAGCTCCATCTCGCGGACGAAGGCCTGCTCCTCCGACAGCCCATCCGACGCCAGCACGGCGGCCTTGATGTTGCGGACCGCCAGCGGGCCGTTGGCGGCCAGCCGGTCGGCCAGCTCGCGGGCCTTGGCCAGGGCCTGGCCGTCGGGCACGACGTGGCCCACCAGGCCCACCTCGTAGGCCCGGCGCCCGCTGATCGGGTCGCCGACGAGGAGCATGTCCATGGCGACGGTGTAGGGGATCTGGCGGGGCAGCCTGATGGTGGAGCCGGCCATCGGGAACAGGCTGCGCTGCACCTCCGACACGGCCAGCTGCGCGCCCTCGCCCGCCACGCGCACGTCGAAGGACTGCAGGATCTCCATGCCGCCGGCGTAGCAGCTGCCCTCGACGGCGGCCACGATCGGCTTGGCGACCTGGTGCTCCTTCAGGAACCCCTTGTAGATCAGCGAGAAGTCCTGCCGGATCCGCTCCTCGTATTCGTCCTCGGCCGGCTTGCCCGCGAGCAGCGCGCCGACGAGGCGGTCGAGGTCGGCGCCGGCGGAGAAGTTGCCGCCGGCCCCGGTCATGATCCCCACCCGGATGTCGGGGTCGGCGTCGAGCTCGTCCCATGCGTCGCAGAGGCGGCAGAGGGACTCGCAGTTGAAGGCGTTGCGCTTGTCGGGACGGTTCAGCGTGATCGTCATCACGTGACCGTCGCGCTCGATGAGGACAGCAGGATCTGACATGCCGTCAGGTCTAGCCGCCTCGTGGTGCTCCTCGCGTCGAATGGTGTCTGTCACCATTCGACGCGGTCAGGCGCCGGGGGGTGCGCTCACCACGGTGGCGATCAGGGCGAAGTGGCAGGCCACCGCGGCCACTACGAGGACGTGCCAGACCTCGTGGTAGCCGAACACCCTGGGGAAGGGGTCGGGCCAGTTTGTGGCCAGGAAGATGGCGCCGACGGTGAAGAGCAGGCCGCCGATCGCCAGCAGGGCCAGCTGGCCGGCGCTGAGGTCGCTCACCAGCTGCGGCGCACCGAACACGGAGACCCAGCCGAGGATTATGTAGAGCGCGCCGCGGGCGATGCGGGTGCCTCGGGTGCGGGACGCGAACGAGAGCACGCCGCCCAGCGCGGCGCCGGCCCAGGCGACCACGAGCATGGTGGTGGCGACCCAGCCGTCGAGCACCAGCAGGCACAGCGGCGTGTAGCTGCCGGCGATCATCACGAAGATCGTGGCGTGGTCGAGGCGCTGCATCAGCGCCCGAGCCCGCGGCGACCAGCGGCCCCGGTGGTACCAGCCGCTCACCCCGAAGAGGGCGACGAGGCCCACGGCGTAGACCGATGCGCCGATGCGCCCGGTGACCGACTCGGCCAGGCCGATCACGGCGATGCCGGCGGGGATGGCGAGGAAGAAGCAGACGAGGTGCAGCCAGCCGCGCAGCAGCGGCTTGGTGAACACCTCCTCGACGGCGTGCTCGATCCGCTCGCCGACGCTCTCGTGGGCACCACGGACACCGGCGTCGACAGCGATCTCAGAGGAGCCGTCGGGTGAACCGGGGTGCATCACGTCAGGGTATGCCCGCGCGGCGCCATCCGGATCCGCGCGCCCGGTATGCGGCTACTGCGTCGGAGCGGTGGCGGGGAGCAGGTCGAGGTCGGCGAGGGCGGCTCGCAAGGTCGGCGCGTCGACGAAGTGGAGGGCCTGGAGGCCGGCGGCGCGTGCCCCTGCGACGTTGGGCTCGCTGTCGTCGATGAAGAGGGTCTCCGCCGGCTCCAGGCCGAAGCGCGACGTGACTATCTGGAAGATCTCAGGTGACGGCTTGAGCACCCCCTCGTCGCCCGACACCACGGCACCGTCGAAGCCCTGCAGCACGCCGTACTTGGCATGGCGGGCCGCGAAGACGTCGGTGGGCATGTTGGTGAGCAGGTAGAGCGGCACGCCGCTGGCCCGGAGCTCGCGCACGACGTCGGCCGTCCCGGCGACCTCACCCGCGATCATCTCGTCCTGGCGCTTCCACGCGTGCACCAGGTCGGCGTGGTCGGGGTGGGCGGACGCGAGCGCGTCGCAGGCCTCGTCGAAGGGGCGCCCGGCGTCGAGCTCGGCGTTCCAGACCATCGTGCAGACGTTGGCGAGGAACCACTCGAGCTCGGCCGGGTCGGCGACGAGGTCGCGGTAGAGGTGGCGGGGGTCCCAGTCGAGCAGCACCCCGCCGATGTCGAACACCACGTTGCGCACCACGCCTTCGGCCATGGCGCCCATCATGGCGTGGGCGCGGGTCCGCTCAGGCGTCGGCCATGAGAGAGGTGAGGCCGTCGACCGAGTCGAGGTACTCCTCGACCAGGCGCTGGATCACCGCCGCCGTCTTCTCCACGCCGTTGAGCTGGCCCACCACCTGGCCGACCGGGTTGAACATGACCGGACCGGCCTTGTCGGCGTAGCGGTGGCTGCGGGCCACGCAGTCGCCGGACACCATGTACTGCATCGGCATGGGCAGCGGATCGGGGGTGTCGGGCGACTCCCAGGCATCTGTCCACTCGCTGCGGAGCATGCGGCACGGCTTGCCGGTGAAGGACCGCGAGCGCACGGTGTCGCGCGAGCCGGCGTCTAGGAGCTGCTGCTTCTGCGCGGGCGGCAGGTCGGCCTCCTCCACCGTGAGCCACAGCGAGCCGGCCCACACGCCCTGCGCCCCGAGGGCCAGCGCGGCAGCGATCTGCTCGCCGGAGCCGATGCCGCCGGCGGCGAGCATCGGGGTGGGGGCGATGGCCTTGGCCACCTGCGGCCACAGCACGATCGAGCCGACGTCGCCGGTGTGGCCGCCACCCTCGCCGCCCTGCGCGATCACGATGTCGACGCCGGCGTCCTTGTGCTTCATGGCCTGGTAGGGCGAGCCGCACAGGGCCGCGACCTTCAGGCCGGCCTCGTGGATGTGGTCGATCACGTCCTGGGGCGGCGTGCCTAGAGCATTGGCGATTAGGCGCACCTTCGGGTGCTTCAGCGCCACCTCGATCTGAGGCATCGCGGTGGCCGCGGTCCAGCCGAGCAGCCGGCCCTTCTGGCTGTCCTCGGGCGGGAGCTCGGGCACGCCGTGGTCGGCGAGGAGCTTGTCGGCGAACTCGACGTGCTCCTTCGGCACCATGTCGCGGAGGGTCTGGGCGAGGTGCTCCGGGTCCATGTCGTCCATGCCCTCGTACTTGCCGGGGATCACGATGTCGACGCCGTAGGGACGGTCGCCGACGTGCTCGTCGATCCACTGGAGCTCGATCTCGAGCTCCTCTGGGCTGAAGCCGACCGCGCCGAGGACACCGAAGCCACCGGCCTTGGAGACGGCGGCGACGACGTCGCGGCAGTGGGTGAAGGCGAAGATCGGGAACTCGATGTCGAGCTCGTCACAGAGCTGGGTGCGCATGTCAGTCCTTCCGGGACAGTGGTGAGGTGGGCGTGAAGCGGACCGGCATCGACTTGATGCCGTTCACGAAGTCGGAGTGGAGGCGAGCGACGGGACCCGCCAGCTCGAGGTCGGGCAGCCGCTCGACGAGCTGGCGCATGGTCGCCTTGACCTCGGCGCGGGCGAGGCTGGCGCCGAGGCAGTAGTGCACCCCGCCCCCGCCGAAGGCGACGTGGTCGTTGGGGGTGCGGCCGACGTCGAAGGTGTGCGGGTCGTCGAAGACATCCTCGTCGCGGTTGGCGGAGGCGTAGTAGAGGACGACCTTGTCGCCGGCGGCGATCGGCACGCCCCGCAGCTCGGTGGGGCGCGTGGCGGTGCGACGGAAGTTGTGGATCGAGCTGCCCCAGCGGAGCATCTCGTCGACCGCCGTGTCCCAGAGGCTGGGGTCGTCGCGCAGGCGCTGGGCCTGGTCGGGATGCTCGATGAGGGCGAGCATCGAGTGGTTGATGAGGTTGCGGGTGGTCTCGTTGCCGGCCACCACGAGCGTGACGAAGAACAGGTTGAGCTCGAGGTCGTCGAGGCGCTCGCCGTCGAGCTCGGCCTGCACCAGCGCCGTCATGATGTCGTCGCGCGGGTTCTGACGGCGGTCGGCGGCCACCGCGTCGCACAGCGCGTAGATCTCCATCGCCGCGGCCTCGGGACCGCCGGGCAGCTCCTGGTAGTCGGGGTCGTCGCGCGAGCCGATCAGCTGGTTGGAGATCTCGAACATGCGCGGCCAGATGTCGGGCTCGAGGCCGATCATCTCGCAGATCATCTGCACCGGAACCTGGGCGGCGATCTCCTCTACGAACTCGACCTCGCCCTTCTCGCAGATGCCGTCGACCACTGCCGCGGCCCGCCGCTCGATCTCCTCGACGAGCTTGGCGATCATCCGAGGCGTGAAGCCCGCCGACACCAGCCGCCGGTAGCGGTTGTGCTTGGGCGGGTCCATGTTCAGGATCGTGAGGCGCAGCTGGAGCATCGCCTCCTCGTCCTGGGTGGGGATGAAGGTGGCGCCCGCCTCAGAGGAGAACGTGGCCCAGTCGTGGCTGACCGTGCGCACGTCCGCGTGCTTGGTCACGGCCCAGAACCCGGTGTCACCTGGCTCGGGGTGCCAGCACACCGGGGCCTCGCGCCGCAGCCTGTCGAACTGGTCGTGGGGCACGCCCCGCCCCCATGTGGAAGCCAGGAGGTCTATCCCCTCCAGGCTCGTGGTCATCGTCATCGCTTCCCCCTCGTCGTAGTGCTGCTGGCGCGCTCGGCGCCTCATCTGGTTCGTGACGTCACCGCTCCACGCCCGACATCGCCCCCACGACGCCGCGCAGCGCCGCGATGGCCAGCTCGTCGGTGACCGCCGCCGGGTCGACCTGGCGCATCATCTCGAGGCCGAGCAGCAGCCCGATCAAGGCCGGCCCGGCGCTGTGGTCGAGGTCGGCGCCCGCCCACTCGGCCACCGCCTCGTCGACCCCGCTCCAGGCCGCGCGGTAGCGGCGGGCCAGGTGATCGCGAGCGCCTTCGTTGCGGGCGGCGTAGCTCCACAGCTCGTGCTCGAGCGCGAGCCAGCGGCCTCCACCGGTGGGCGGGTCGGAGACGTTGCGCCACAGCGAGGCCACCCGCTCGTCGATGGTCGTCGCCGTCGCCAGCTCGGCCACGATCACCACCGCGACGTCGTCGACCCAGCTCTCCAGAAGGGCGAACAGCAGGCCGTCCTTGCCGCCGAAGTGGTCGTAGACCGCGCCAGAGGTGCGCTCGGCCCGCTCGGCGATCGCATCCACCGACGAGCCGTCGATCCCCCGCTCTGCGAACAGCTCCGCGGCGGCGTCGAGCAGCCGCTGGCGCGTCTCCGCTCGCCGCTCCCCCTGCGTGGCCACACCAGAAACATAGCGCTCCCTATGTAAGTTGGCCAACGACAAGCCGTCAGGCCCCGCCGACCTCAACCTGCGGCCCAAACCCGCGGTAAACCGCGAAGAACGGCCGCAGGTTCACGGGCTCTCACCAACCTGCGGCCCAAACCCGCGGGAAACCGCGAAGAAGGGCCGCAGGTTCACAGGTTCGAAGGCTCTCCGGGCGTGAGGCCGACCGGGCGCAGTGGGCCCCGCGTCTGCTAGCGGAGGATCTTGCGGACCAGCTTCTCGACCAGCGGCTTGTACGGCGGGTACAGCATCTTGAGGTCGGGGCGGGTCGGCTTGCGCAGGATGCTCTTGTGGTGGCTGAAGGCGTCGAAGCCGGTCTTGCCGTGGTAGGCGCCCATCCCGCTGTCGCCCACGCCACCGAACGGGAGGTCGGCGGGCAGCAGGTGCATGAGCGTCTGGTTGATGCACACGCCGCCGCTCGACGTGCCGCTGACCACCTGGTCGACCACGGCGTCGTCGCCGGCGAAGACGTAGAGAGCCAGCGGCTTGGCCCGCGCCGTGATGTGAGCGACCGCCTCGGCGGGGCTGTCGACGGCGAGCACCGGCAGGATCGGACCGAAGATCTCCTCGCTCATGATCTTGCTGTCGGGCGCGGGGTCGACGGTGATCGTGGGCGCCACGTAGCGGTCGGAGGCGTCGACCGTGCCGCCGGTGGCGATGGTGCCCGCCCCGTCGAGCAGGCCCTGCAGCCGGCCGAGGTGACGCTCGTTGACGATGCGGCCGAAGCTGTCGCTGCGCTGCGGGTCGGAGCCGTAGAACTCGCCGATCTGGTGCACGAGCTTGTCGGTGAGGGCATCGCGGATCGAGCGATCGGCGAGCACGTAGTCGGGGGCGATGCAGGTCTGGCCGGCGTTGAGGAACTTGCCCCAGGCGATGCGGCGGGCGGCGACGTCGAGGTCGGCGCTGGCGTGCACGTAGGTGGGCGACTTGCCACCTAGCTCGAGGGTGGTCGGCGTGAGGTGCTTCGCCGCGGCCTCGGCCACGATCCGGCCCACCGCCGTGGAGCCGGTGAAGAAGATGTGGTCCCAGCGCTGTTCGAGGATGGCGGTCGTCTCCTCCACCCCGCCCTCGACGACGAGCACCGCGTCGGGGTCGACGTAGCGCGGGATCAGGCGAGCCAGCGCGGCGGAGCAGGCCGGCGCCAGCTCTGACGGCTTGGCGGCCACGCAGTTGCCCGCGGCCAGCCCGGCGGCGAGCGGCTCGATGAGCAGCTGCACCGGGTAGTTCCACGGCGCGATCACGAGCGCTACGCCGAGCGGCTCCGGCACGATCCACGCCTTGGCCGGGGCGACGGTGGCAGGCACGCGCGTCTTGGAGGGCTTCATCCACCGCTCGACGTGCTTCTCCATGTGGCGCAGCTCGGCCTTGGCGTGCCCGATGTCGGCCGCGTAGGCCTCCATGGTGGGCCGTCCGAGGTCGGCCTTCAGGGCGTCGACCAGCTCGTCGGCGCACTCGTCGAGCATCCGCCGCAAGCCTGCGATCTGCGCCTTGCGCCACGCCGCTGGACGGGTGCGACCGGTGTCGAAGGTGGTCCGCAGCTGCTTCACCACCTGGGCAGCGTCGAGCTCGGCGGGGGGCGAGGTGGCGGTGTCGGACGTCATGCCTCCAGCCTCGCAGCGCCACCGCCGCCCGGCAACGTCCGCCCGAAGTGCGCGGTTCGGGCAGGATGTCGCGATGACCGCGCCCCGCATCGCGCCCGTGCCCCGTGACCGGAGGGACGAGCGCACCGAGGAGCTGCTGGCGCCGATGCGCCGGCCCGACGGCTCCGACCTCAACCTGTTCGCCACGCTCGCGCACCACCCGCGGCTGCTGAAGCGCTGGTCGGCGTTCGGCGGCACGCTCCTATACCGCGGCACCCTCTCCGGCCGTGACCGCGAGCTGCTGATCATGCGCACCGCCTGGCACTGCCGGGCCCACTACGAGTGGGGCCAGCACGTGGCCATCGCACGCGACGCCGGGGTGTCCGACGACGAGATCGCCCGCATCCCGGCCGGCCCCGACGCCGAGGGCTGGTCGAGCGAGGACGCGGCTCTCCTCCGGGCCGCCGACGAGCTGCACGCCGACTCCCGCATCGGCGACGCCACGTGGGCGGCGCTGGCGGAGCGCTACGACGAGGCCCAGCTCATAGAGCTGTGCATGGTCGTCGGCCAGTACCACCTGGTCGCGTTCACGCTGAACAGCCTCGGCGTGCAGGCCGAGCCGGGGTTGCCCGAGATGCCGGAGCGCTCGGCGTGAGCGGCGTGCTCGAGGGGCGCAAGGTCCTGGTGGTCGGCGCCGGCACCCGCGCCTCCGACGATCCCGACGCACCGG
>DATCYI010000367.1:0-12302 GCA_036570385.1 Acidimicrobiales bacterium
CCGCGCCGGGCGCATCCTCGGCGTCGTGGGCGGCGGGGCGTGCCTGGCCGGCGTGCTCGCGGTCGGCGTGTTCCCCACGCGGATCTTCCTCGACCAGCGGGCCGCAACCAGCGAGGCCGAGCAGCGCCTCGCCGTGCTGCGCGAGCAGAACGGCGCCTACGAGGACCGCATCGAGCGGCTCCAGACCGACGACGAGATCGAGCGCATCGCCCGCGAGCAGTACAACCTCGTGTTCCCGGGCGAGGAGGCCTATGCCGTCCTGCCGGCGCCGCTGCCGCCGCTCGACCTGCCCGAGGTGTGGCCCTTCGGTCCGCTGGTGCCGCCCTCGGGCGTGACCGACGCGGCCATCGAGGAGCTCGAGGGCACGCCCTGAGCATCTTCGGCAACCGCGTCGTGCGGATCGAGGACCCGGCGCTGCTCACGGTGGGTGGCACCTACGTCGCAGACCTGCGCGCCCCGGAGCTCGACGGCGCGGCCTACGTCACCTACGTGCGGTCCACGATCGCCCACGCCGAGATCACCAGCGTCGACCTCACCGAGGCCCGCTCCGCGCCAGGCGTGCTGGGCGTGTTCGCGGCCGCCGACTTGGACCTCGACCGCCTGCCGTCCGCCTCGCCGATCCTCCCGGACGCGATGCGCCGCCCGATGCTGGCCACCGGCCGCGTGCGCTTCGTCGGGGAGCCGGTGGTCGCCATCGTCAGCGAGCGTCCCGAGCAGGGCGTCGACGCCGCCGACCTGGTGTGGATCGACTACGAGCCGCTGCCAGCGGTCGTCGACCCCACCGAGGCTGCACGCGACGAGGTGCTGGTGCACCCCGATGCGGGCACCAACGTCGCCATGGACATCGCCGGGCGCACGGGCGACGAGCTCTTCGAGGGCTGCGAGCTGGTGGTGCGGGCCGAGATGGTCAACCAGCGGCTGGCCGCTGTGCCCCTCGAGGTCCGCAGCGCGGCCTCGGCTTGGGTCGACGGCCGCATCTGGCAGTGGTCCAGCACGCAGCACGCCCACGGCGTGCGCGACTCGCTGGCCGAGGTCTACGGGATGGACCCTGCCGCGGTGCGGGTGATCGCTCCCGACGTGGGTGGCGGGTTCGGCGCCAAGATCGGCAGCACCCCCGAAGAGGTGCTGCTGCCGTGGCTGGCCCGCCAGGTCGGCCGACCCGTGCGCTGGACGGAGACCCGCAGCGAGAACATGGTCGGCATGGGCCACGGGCGGGGCCAGCACCAGACCGTCGAGATCGGCGGGCGGCGCGACGGACGGGTCGAGGCCTATCGCCTCACCGTGCTGCAGGACGGCGGCGCCTACCCGTCGATGGGATCGGTCCTGCCCTTCCTCACCCGGATGATGGCTCCCGGCACCTACGACATCGCACGGGTCGACGTGGCGGCGCGCTCGGTCGCCACCAACACGACCAGCACCGTCGCCTACCGCGGCGCCGGCCGTCCCGAGGCCACGGCAGCCATCGAGCGGGCCATGGACCTCTTCGCCGCTGAGGCCGGGCTCGATCCCGCCGAGGTGCGACGCCGCAACGTGATCCCGGCCGACGCCTTCCCCCACACGACGGCGATGGGCGTCACCTACGACATCGGTGACTACGAGCAGGCGCTCGACCTCGTGCTCGACGCCGCCGGCTACGAGGACCTCCGGGCCGAGCAGGCTCGCCGTCGCGCCGCGGACGAGCAGGTGCAGCTCGGCATCGGCGTGTCCCTCTACGTCGAGGTGACGGCCGGTCCCCGGGCGGGGAGCGAGCACGCGCGGGTCGTGGTGGAGAGCGACGGCTCGGCCACCGTCTACACGGGCAGCTCCTCGCACGGCCAGGGCCACCACACGGCGTTCACCTCGCTGGTCAGCGAGCGCCTCGGCATCGCGCCGGAGCGCATCACGATCGTGCACGGCGACACCGACCAGGTCGAGCGCGGCGCCGGCACGATGGGCTCGCGGTCGCTCCAGCTCGGCGGCTCCGCGATCCACGAGGCGGCCGGCGAGGTCATCGAGCGGGCCCTGCCGATCGCAGCCCGGCTGCTCGACACCGACGTGCACGAGATCCGCTTCGATCCCACCACCGGCCGCTTCTCGGGGCCCGACGGCTCGGCCGCGGCCGGGGTCGGCTGGGTGGAGGTCGCCGGCACGTCCCAGTTCGACGGGGCGCCGCTCGCGGCGGCCGTCGACTTCACCGCCGAGTCGCCCACCTACCCCTTCGGTGCCCACGTCGCGGTCGTCGACGTCGACACCGAGACCGGGCGGGTCGTGCTGCGGCGCCACATCGCCGTGGACGACGCGGGTCGCATCCTCAACCCGTTGCTGGCCGAGGGCCAGCGCCATGGTGGCATCGCCCAGGGTGCCGCTCAGGCGCTCCTCGAAGAGGTCTGCTTCGACGAGGACGGCAACCCCGTCACGTCCAACCTGGCCGACTACGCCGTCATCTCCGCAGCCGAGCTGCCGTCGTTCGAGCTCGTCGACATGGAGACGCCGACGCCGATCAACCCCCTCGGCGCCAAGGGCATCGGCGAGTCGGGCACCATCGGCTCGACACCCGCAGTGCAGTCGGCGGTGGTCGACGCCCTCGCTCACCTCGGCGTCCGCCACGTCGACATGCCCGCCACCCCCGAGCGCGTGTGGCGCGCCATCCGCGCCGCCCAGACCTGAGGTTCGATGCAGATCTCGATCACCGTCAACGGCCGGGAGCGCACGAGCGAGGTCGAGCCTCGCACCCTGCTCGTGCACCACATCCGCGACGAGCTCGGGCTCACCGGCACCAACGTGGGCTGCGACACCACCAGCTGCGGAGCCTGCACCGTGCTGCTCGACGGCGAGTCGGTGAAGTCGTGCACGCTCCTCGCCGTGCAGGCCGACGGCGAGTCGATCACCACCATCGAGGGCCTGGCCGACGGCGAGAAGCTCCACCCCGTCCAGGCCGCCTTCCGAGAGCACCATGGCCTCCAGTGCGGCTTCTGCACGCCCGGCATGGTGATGGCGGCGGTGTCGCTGCTCGCCGAGCAGCCCGACCCGACCGAGCACGACGTGCGCGAGGGGCTCGAGGGCAACCTCTGCCGCTGCACCGGCTACCACAACATCGTGCGCGCCGTCCTCGCCGCCGCCGAGGGATCGCAGGCGTGATCCCGCTCGCCTTCGAGTACGAGCGGGCCGACAGCGCCGAGGCAGCGATCGCGGCGCTCGCTCGCCACGGTGACGAAGCCAAGCTGCTCGCGGGCGGACACTCGCTGCTGCCGCTCATGAAGCTCCGACTCGCCGCGCCAGCGGTGATCGTCGACATCGGCCGGCTGAGCGACCTCTCCTATGTGCGCGACGAAGGTGCTCACCTCGCGATCGGCGCGCTGACCCGCCACCACGACCTCGCCACCAGCGACCTCCTAGCCGCGGAGGCCCCACTGCTGCGCCACGCGGCGGGGCAGGTGGGCGATCCGCAGGTCCGCCACCGCGGCACCATCGGCGGCTCCGTGGTCCACGGCGACCCGGCCTCCGACCTACCCGCTGTCCTGCTGGCCATGCGAGCGTCGGTGGTGGTGCGCGGCCCCGGCGGTGAGCGCACGATCGCGGCCGACGACCTCTTCACCGGGTTCCTCGAGACCACGGTCGGGCCTGACGAGCTCCTCACCGAGATCAAGGTGCCGAAGACCGCCGGCGCAGGCTGGTCCTTCCAGAAGCTCGCCCGCCGGTCGCAGGACTGGGCCATCGTCGGCGTCGCCCTGCAGCTCGGCGACCAGCCCGGCATCGGCCTCGTCAACATGGCGCCCCAGCCGACCCGAGCCGTAGACGCCGAGGCGGCGCTGTCGGCGGGCGCGTCGCCGTCGGAGGTCGGTCGCTCTGCCTCCGCGGAGGGCGATCCCTCCGCCGACCTCAACGCGAGCGTCGAGTACCGGCGTCACCTGGCCGGAGTCCTCGTCGGGCGAGCCGTCGCCGAGGCGCAGGGCTCCTAAGCGCCCCCTAGGCCCCCCAGCGGAGCGGGGCGTGGGAAGATCCATGCAGTGAGGGAGCCCAGGGCAGCGTGGCGGGTGGTGCGGCCGGTCGCGTTCATCGCGGCCTACGTGCTCGCCGCTCGGCTCACCGACGGGTTGAACCTCGAGAACGGCTTCAGCCCGTGGTACCCGCCGGCCGGCCTCGCCCTCGCCTACCTCGTGGTCGTCGGACCGCGCGGCGCGGTGACGGTGGTGCTCGCCCGCCTGGCCATGGTCGCCGTCACCAGCCGCGAGAGCTACGACGTCGAGCCCGACGGCGTGGTGATCAGGGCTGTCGCCATCACCGCCTGCTACGCCGCGGCGGCCTGGCTCCTGCGTCGCCTCGGCCTGCGCCGGGCGCGGCTCCCCGAGCTCGGGTGGTTCGCGGCCGTCGGTGTCGTGGGAGCGCCTCTCGGAGCGGCGGTGGTGGTCGCCGTCACCGAGATCCTGGTGCTCGACGCGAGCGGCGAGGCCGCCTTCGACGCCGCGTGGACCTTCTGGATCGGCGACGCCGTCGCCATCGCCACGATCGTGCCGACCGTGCTCATGCTCGTCGCCGCCTACCGGGGCGAGGTGCGCGCCCCTCGGCTGCCGTCGTCGCGGTCCGCCCGCTTCGAAGCGGCGCTGCAGGGGCTGGCGCTGGTGGTAGCGCCGGTCATCGCCCTCTCACTCGCTGACCAGGACAGCGGCACGGGGTTCCTCGCCCTCGCGATCATCCCCGCCATCTGGGTCGCGGTGCGGGCCGATCTCGTCCTCGCTGCGGTGGGCCTCCTGTTGCTCAACGTGTCGCTGTCCACGGTCGCGAGCGTCTCCCTCGGGGCGACGTCCGACCTCTCCGAGCTGCAGGCAGTGATGCTGGCCGCCGCGCTGGCGGGCCTCTACGTGGCGGCATCCACCCACACGCAGCAGATGGCCGAGGCCGATCTGATCGACAGCGAGCAGCGTTACCGGAGCTTGCTCGCCGCGGCGCCCGACCTGGTGGTGCGGTTCGAGGCGAACGGTGACTGCTACGCGGCCAACCACCCGTCCTGGCTGCCCCGCGAGGGCGTCGAGCCCGTGCTCGAAGCGCTGCGCTGGTCGTGGCAGGGCGCGGGCCGAGCGGTGCTCAACGACGCGGAGCCGCGGACCGTCGAGCTGACCGTGCGGGCCCTCGACGGCGATCAGCACCTCCTCTGCCGCCTGGTCGCGGAGCACAGCGCCGACGGCTCGGTGTGCTCGGTGGTGGCGGTCGTCTCCGACCTCACCGCGCAGCGCCAGGCGATGGCCCTGCTCGACCACGAGCGCCGCCACGACGCGCTGACCGGCCTCCCGAACCGCACCCGCTTCCTCCACGAGCTCGAGTCGCTGACCGAGGCGAGCGCCGACGTCGTGCTCGCCGTCGCCGACGTCGACGGGTTCGGCGCGGTCAACGACATGTTCGGCAGCAAGCGGGGCGACTCCGTGCTGTGCGAGGTGGCGGAGCGGCTCCTGCGCATCGCCGGGCCGGGTGCGCTGGTCGGCCGCCTCGGTGCCGACCAGTTCGCGGTCGCCATGCACGCCGACGAGACCACCGCTGCCGCGGTGGGCAGCGACATGCTGCGGGCCATGCGGGTGCGCGTCGTCGAGGCCGAGCGCACGGTGTTCCTCACCGGCAGCGTCGGCCTGGCCCTCACCTCGGGCAACGACATCACCGGCCTCCTGAGCGATGCCGACACCGCCATGCACGCGGCCAAGGAGTCGGGTCGCGACCGCTTCGTGCTCCTCGACGACGAGCGCCGGGCCGCCACCCTCGACCGCCGAGGGATGCTCTCGCACCTGCGGGCCTGTCTCGACGCCGGTGACATCGTGGTGCACCACCAGCCCGTGATCGACCTGATGAGCGGAGAGGTGCAGGGCTTCGAGGCCCTCGTGCGCCTGCCCGCACCCGGCGGCGAGGGCCTCATCTTCCCGGGGTCGTTCCTGCCGCTGGCCGAGGAGACCGAGCTCGACGTGCGCCTCGGCGAGCTGGTGCTCGATCGGGCGCTGGCCGACATCGCCTGGCTGCGGCGCGAGCGCGACACCGGACCGATCGTCATCAACGTCAACGTGACCGCCAGGCAGCTGACCCTGCCTGGCTTCGTCCACGTGGTGCTGGCGGCCTGCCGGAAGCACGGCGTCGACCCGTCGTGCGCGCGCCTCGAGCTCACCGAGACCCTCGTGCTCGCCGATCCCGAGGCTGCGGTCACGGCGCTGCGACAGCTCAGGGCCATGGGGATCAGCGCCGCCCTCGACGACTTCGGCGTGGGCTACTCGTCGATGATCCACCTCCAGCGCCTGCCCGTCGACGTGCTGAAGATCGACAGGGCCTTCGTCAGCGGCCTGCCCGACGACAGCGACGACCGCGCCATCGTGGGCCTGGTCCTCGGCCTGGCCGAGGCGCTCGACCTCTCGGTCACGGCGGAGGGGATCGAGACCGAGCAGCAGCGCCGCTGCCTGATCGAGCTCGGTTGCGGGACCGGCCAGGGCTACCTGCTCGGCCGGCCCGCCCCCATCGCCGACGCCGTGCTCACGCCGCGCCCGCTGCACCCGGCCTAGGCGCAGGCTCCTAGATCCGTCGAGGTTCGCCTCGGAGGCCAACGGGTACTGGGCGTGCATGGGCCTCGTGCAGCGCGTCCTCGATCCGGAACCCGTCACCTCGTTGGCTGACTACGAACGAGCGGGCGGGGGCGAGGCCCTGGCGGCCGCACGTGCTGCCGAGTGCCTGACCATCATCGACGTCGTCTCTGACTCTGGGCTGCGTGGGCGGGGCGGGGCGGGCTTCCCGACGGGCACCAAGTGGCGCACCGTCTCGGAGATGGGCGGTGGCCAGCCGCCCACGGTCGTCGTCAACGCCGCGGAGGGCGAGCCCGGAACGCTGAAGGACCGCACCCTGCTGCGCCGCAACCCCTACAAGGTGCTCGAGGGGGCGCTCATCGCCGCTCACGCCGTCGTCGCCGATCGTGTGGTGGTGGGCCTCAAGAAGTCGGCAGTCACCGAGCGCGAGATCGTGACGCGCGCCGCAGAGGAGATGGTCTCAGCGGGCTGGACGAAGGGTGGTCTCCCGATCGAGGTCGTCGCCGGGTCCGACCGCTACCTCCTCGGCGAGGAGACGGGGCTCCTCGAGGCCATGGCCGGCCGCCCGCCGTTCCCGCGCACCGCGCCGCCGTACCGTCATGGCGCCGACGAGGTGGGTCACGACATCACCGACCCTGCTGGCACCTCGATGGCCGACTCGCAGGGGTTCACCGGGGCGTCCGCAACCCTCGTGAACAACGTCGAGACGTTCGCCAACCTGCCGTACATCGTGCTCCACGGACCCGAGCAGTTCCGCTCGCTCGGCACGCCCGAGTCGCCAGGGACGATGATCTGCACGGTCACCGGCTGCACAGAGCGGGCCGGGGTCGGAGAGTTCGAGCTGGGCACCCCGCTGAGCGAGGTCATCTCGACGCTCGGCGGCCCACCCCGAGGCAAGCAGATCGTCGCCGTTCTCTCCGGCACCGCCAACGCCTTCCTCCCCGCCGACCTCCTCGACGTCCCGCTCAGCTGGGAGGGCTTGGCCTCGGTTGGAAGCGGCCTGGGCTCCGCCGGCTTCATCGTGATCGACGACACGGTCGACATCGTCGCGGTCGCTCACGGCGTGTCGCGCTTCCTCGCCGTCGAGTCCTGCGGCCAGTGCTCGCCGTGCAAGCACGACGGCCTGACGATCGCCGCCACCCTCGATCGCCTGCGGTCCTCGAAGCCGGAGCCCCGCGACCTCGAGGTCCTGCCCGGGCTCGCGAACCACATCACCCAAGGGGCTCGCTGCTACCTGGCGTCGCAGCACCAGGCGGTCGTGCTCAGCCTGCTCGAGCGCTTCCCCGACGCCGTTGCGGCGCACGCCGACGGCCGCGCTGAGGGAGCCGAGCCGTTCCCGATCGTGCCGCTCCTCGACATCGTGGACGACGAGGCCGTCCTCGCCCTTGACGAGCTCGACGTGAACCCCGACTGGGGCGTGGGCGACTACTCGGGCGCGAGCCCTGCCGCCAAGGTCGACGTCCGCGCCAGCGGCTGACGGGCGTTACCGTCGCACGGGTGCCCACCGAACCCGCAAGCGACGCAGACCACGCCGCCGTGGAAGCTCTGCTCGGGCGGCCCGTGCAGGGCGACTTCACGGTCGTAGTGCGCCACGAGGACGGCTCGCCCGTCGTGCTCGAGAACGCGCCGCTGATGCACGACGGCACCCCCATGCCGACCCGCTACTGGCTGGTCGGAGAGCCGGAGCGCACGCTGGTGTCGCGCCTGGAAGCGGCTGGCGGCGTCAACCAGGCCGAGGCCGAGATCGACCCGGCCGTGCTGGCCGACGCCCATGACCGCTACGCGGCGGAGCGAGAGGCGGCGATCCCCGCCGGCCACGAGGGCCATCGGCCCAGCGGGGGAGTGGGAGGCACCCGCCTCGGCGTCAAGTGCCTCCACGCCCACTACGCGTGGCACCTCGCCGGCGGCGACGACCCCGTCGGACGCTGGGTCGCCGAGCGGATCTGAGCGGCCAGGTTCCACCGGCCCCACGCTGATCGGCGCCGTGCGGAGTTCTGTACTGTGCCTGCCGTGTCCGTGCTGGCTGCCATCGACTGCGGGACGAACTCCACCCGTCTCCTCATCAGCGAGGGGGTCGGCCGCGATCGTCGAACCGTCGACCGCCAGATGGTGATCACCCGGCTCGGCCAGGGCGTCGACGCCACGGGCCGGCTCGACCCGGCCGCGATCGAGCGGACGGTCGAGGTCCTCCGGGGCTACAAGGCGGCGATGGATCGACACGGCGTCAGCGCGGTGCGCATGACGGCGACGTCCGCCGCTCGTGACGCGGCGAACTCCGACGACTTCTTCGATGCCGCCGAGGCGGCCGTCGGCGTCCGGCCCGAGCTGATCTCGGGCGACGAGGAGGGGAAGCTCAGCTTCGCGGGCGCCACCGCCGAGCTGGATCCGGCGGACGGGCCGTTCCTCGTCGTCGACATCGGTGGCGGCTCCACCGAGTGCATCGTCGGCACGACCGAGGTCGACGCGGTGCGCTCGCTCGACATGGGCTGCGTGCGCATGACCGAGAAGCACCTCCACGCCGACCCGCCGGCGCCCGAGGAGCTCTCGAACGCCATCGCCGAGGCCATCGGACAGTACGACGACCTGCTCCGCGAGGTGCCCCAGGTGATGACGGCCCGAACCGTCGTTGGCCTGGCCGGCACGGTGAGCACCGTCGCCGCCGTGGAGATCGGCCTGGCCACCTACGACCGCGACGCCATCCACCACTTCCACCTCACCAAGGAGGCCGTGGAGGACGTGTTCCGCACGCTCGCCACCGAGTCGCTGGCCGACCGGGTCCACAACCCCGGCCTCGAGGAGGCCCGCGCCGACGTGATCGTGGGGGGTTGCTGCGTTCTGGTGGCCCTGATGCGCACCCTCGGCCTCGACGAGGTGCTCGTGTCGGAGGCCGACATCCTCGACGGCCTCGTGCTCAGCCTGGCCGAAGCCAGGGAAGGGGCCTGACCGTGTCCACCCTCCTAGGTCGCCGCGTCGTACTGCGCCCGCTCGTCCTCGAAGACTTCCCGGCCTGGCAGGAGGTGAGGCGGCGCAACGCCGACTGGCTCCTCAAGTGGGAGCCGATGCGGACGCCTGGCTCACCCGACCCGGTCGAGAGCCGCGACGCCTTCGCGGTGCGCTGCGGCGCCCGCCAGCGCGAGCGCCAGCTGGGCACGGGCTTCGGCTACGGCATCTTCGTGGGCGGCCACTTCGCCGGCGAGATCAACCTCAACATCGTGCAGCGGGGCCCGTTCCAGAGCGCTTACGTCGGCTACTGGATCGACGAGGCCCAGGCCGGACAGGGCTACACGCCCGAGGCGCTCGTGTGCATCATGAAGTCCGCCTTCGAGGACCTGCACCTGCACCGCATCCAGGTGTCGATCATCCCCCGCAACACCGCCAGCCGGCGCGTGGTCGAGAAGCTCGCGCTGCGCGACGAGGGCGTGGCCCAGCGCTACCTCGAGATCGCCGGCACGTGGGAGGACCACATCCGCTACGCGATGACGGTCGAGGAGTGGGACGAGCGTCGCGACGAGCTCATGACCGCCTGGATCGCGTAGCGCAGGCCCTCCGGGGCGCTACTTCTTGCTGATCTTGGCCTGGAGGGCCGCCACCCGCTCGCGGAAGGCGGGCTGCTCGAGGGACCAGACCTGAGGCTCGAGCTCCCGATCGACCGCGGCCTCGGCGTCGGAGACGTCGGCCATGTCGGCGATGGTGGACTTGATGCGGGCCACCAGCTCGTTGGGCGCCGCGGCGGCACGGGCGGCCATGGAGCGGGCCACGTCGAGCAGCTCGTCGTCGGCCACGCAGCGCCACACCAGGCCCACCCGCTCGGCCTCGGGGCCGTCGAGCACCTCACCGAATAGCACCGTGGCTGCCACGGCCTGGGGGCCGGCGATGCGGCGGAACATCCAGGTGTGGCCACCGCCGGGGTGTAGGCCGAGCTGCAGGAAGCGGGTGTCGAAGCGGGCCTTGGGTGCAGCCAGGCGCACGTCGCACACGAGGGCCAGGTTCATGCCGGCGCCGACCGCGGCGCCGTTGACGGCGGCGATGGTGGGCAGCGGCGAGCGCCCGATGCGCAGGAACCCCTCGTAGATGGCCCGAAGGCCCGACTCCGCGCCGCCGTCGGCGGACGAGGACAGGTGCGACAGGTCGGCGCCCGCGCAGAACGCCGGCGGCTCGCCCGTGATCACGACGGCGCCCACCGCAGGGTTGGCCTCGAGGGCGTCGAAGGTGTCGACGATCTCGGTGGTCATCGGCAGCGTGAGGGCGTTGCGGCGATCGGGATCGGCCAGCGACACCACGGCGATCTCGTCTTCGATCTCGGTGCGGATCAGCGTCATGGTCCGAGTCTGGCACCCCCGGCCGGCGCCCCGTGTACCCCATGTCACGTTCAAGCAGTCCGCCAGACGTGTCGATGACGTGACAACTGACGTGGGCATTGTTACAGTTCCATGTCGCCTCCGGTTTGCGGAGGCCGTCTCGGTGCGGGCCATGTGGTTGGTGTGGCTCACGTTGGTGACGAGGTCAGAAGTACCGTCCTGTCTCCCATCACTCGGTGAGGTTCGTGCGCTTCCCCAATTTGTCCCTGCGTGCTCTGCTGTCCGGCCTGGTCGTGCTCCTGGCCGTCGGCGTGGTGTCGATGCCGATCGTGAGCTCCGCCTCGCGATCCGGGTCCGACCCGTCCGCGGAGCGTGAGCGGGTACGGGCCCAGAAGGCCAACGTCGCCACCCAGGTAGATGCCCTGCGGGCCACCGACGCCCAGGTCGAGGCGGCCCTCGCCGACCTCCAGGCCAACGTCGCCGGCCAGGAAGCTCTCCTCGGTGAGGCCCAGCGCGCCGCCGCCGAGGCACGCGAGGCGCACGCCGCCGCGACCGCCGCCGTCGAGGCCAAGCAGGCCGAGATCGAGCAGCTCCGTGCCGACATCCGCGAGTTCGCCGTGCAGGCCTTCGTGCACCCGCCGGCCGACGACGCCCTCGCCGCCCTCGACTCCTCCGACCCGGGTGAGGCCGCCGAGAAGCGGGCCCTCCTCGAGCTCCAGAACACCAACGACGCCGACCTGCTCGACCGGCTCAGCGCCGCCGAGGAAGACCTCGACGTGCAGCGCCAGCTCGCCGCCGAGGCCGAGGAGCGCGCCGTCAACAAGGAGGCCGAGGTCGCCGAGCGGCTCGGTTCCGTGCGGGCCGCCCGCGACCAGCAGGCCGCCTACGCCGACGAGGTGCAGAACCGCCTCGACCACGCCCTCAGCGAGGCCGCCAACCTCGAGGCCCTCGACGCCCAGCTCTCCGACCAGATCCGCAAGCAGCAAGCCGAGCTGGCTCGCCAGGCTGCCGCGGCTACCCGCTCCCGTTCCGGCAGCGGCGGTGGCGGTGGTGGCAGCAGCCGGGTGACCTTCAACGGCTCCCTCTCCACCGTGTCGTGCCCCTCCGGTGGATCGATCACCGTGGCCAGCTCCATCGCCGGCAACCTGCAGTCGCTGCTCAACGCAGCGTCCTCCAGCGGCGTCGGCCTCTGCGGCGGTGGCTACCGCTCCTCCGCCGGCCAGATCCAGACCCGTCGGAACAACTGCGGCAGCAGCAACTACGCCATCTACCAGATGCCGTCCTCCGCCTGCAGCCCGCCCACCGCGCGACCCGGGAGCTCGATGCACGAGCAGGGCCTCGCCGTCGACTTCACCTGCAACGGTGGCGGCGCCGTCCGCCGTGGCAACTCCTGCGACACCTGGCTCCGCAGCAACGCCGGCAGCTACGGCTTCCGCAACCTCCCCAGCGAGCCCTGGCACTACAGCACGACTGGGGG